>CAZEID010000001.1:0-19263 GCA_964512075.1 uncultured Candidatus Saccharibacteria bacterium
AAATAAAGAGTGGTTGTAATAACCGCCGCCGTGGTTGCGGACCGCCGACTGAATCTCCTCCGGGATTGAATCGCGACCCGCAAGAAGCTCTTCGATGGTTTCGGACTGAAGTTCGGGATATTTCTCGAGCGCTGCGTTGAGCTTATCCGTATAAGCCTGGTGATGCTTATCGTGGTGGACTTGCATCGTCGGCGCATCAATGTAGGGTTCCAGCGCGGCGTAATCGTATGGGAGCGGCGGAAGTTCAAAAGCCATTTCAATCAATCTAGCAAATTTACGAGTTTAAGAATCTCAAACGCCAGCGTCCCGGACTGCTAGAATTTTAGCGTATGCCGCGCCTTTTTCTCGCCGTTCCCGTGCCGGGTCCGGTCAAGCACCGGATCAATCCCGAAATCAGAAAACTCCGAAAATCCTTGCCGGACTGGGAGATTCAATGGGTTCCGCCGGAAAATCTGCATATCACGTTGGTTTTCTTCGGCGGGATCAAAGCGGAGGAGATCGAAAAGCTAAAGGCCGAGGTAGCGACCGCGGTTTCCGGATTCCCCCCACTCGAGATTGCAACCGGTAAACTTTCCCTCAAGGGCCGACCCCTCTGGCTGGAGATCGGGCAGGGAAATTGCGAACTTCAATCCCTCGCAGAAACCCTGTCCGACAAACTAACCCTCAAGGGGTCGCTGGGAGAAAAACGCGGCTTTCATGCCCACCTTACCTTGGGAAGGGTCAGGAAGCGCGGCCGGACCAAACTGCCCCCGTTTCCTGAAACATTTTCTTGGAAAACTAATCGATTGGTTCTCTACGAAAGCCGACTCTCCCCCCAGGGACCAACCTACACTCCTCGCTCATCTTTCCCTCTAAGAGGATAAGTTAAGGCCCGTTATAGTATACTAGTATACTATAATAGCCTTGGAATCTTTGGGGTTCCAACTATCTTCTAAGCTAACGCTTAAAATATTGGAACGCTTTCACGCCTTCCTAAGGAAGGACGGCCGCCTTCGGCGACCTAGCTTTTTGAAAAAGCCTTATCGCTTGGAGTATTGGGGTCTTTTTCTAGCTTTTCGCAAAAAGGAAGCGATTTGAGAGCAAAACGCTGCTTTTCTCATGACCGGCACCCGTCAGCGTTTAGAATATTGGGGGCGTTTCCGCGCCTTCTTGAGAAAATATTTCTTGCGCTCCTTTTCGCGAGGATCGCGGGTCAGTAAACCCGCATCCCGAAGAGGCTTCCGCAACTTTTCGTCAGAAACAACCAAAGCCCGCGCAATCCCTAAAACTACCGCATCTAGTTGACCGGCCCTTCCGCCCCCACCGACCTTAGCCCCAAAATAAAATTTTCCTTCGGTTCCCGTCGCCCGAAACGGCTCCGCCAACCGGGCTTGGGAAGCAGGAGTCGCAAAATATTTCGCCGCCGGAATGCCGTTTACCTGCGACTCCCCTTCTCCCCCAAACAACCTCACAATGGCGGAGGCTTCTTTCCTCCTTCCCACCGCTTGATAAAATTTTTCCGATTTATTTTCCGCCATCTTTGCCATTACCCCTGGTTCTCCGCTTGCGCCGCCGCCGCTCTTGCCACCATTTCCCCCTCTTCTCCCGAGTACACGTAGAGTCGGGTAATCATTCGGTCCCCCAGCTTATTCTTCGGCAACATCCCCCGCACTGCCCGGCGAATGATCTCCTCCGGCCGGCGACCCCGCAATTGGGCGAGAGATTCCGACTTCAACCCTCCAGGGTAACCAGAGTAGCGAAAGTAGCGCTTCTGAATCTCTTTCTTCCCAGTTACAGCTACCTCTTTTGCGTTTACTACCACAACGTAGTCGCCCAAGTCCAAATAAGGAACCCAAACCGGCTTATCCTTGCCCATCAGCAAGCGGGCGATTCTAGTTGCAAACCTTCCTAAAATCTGCCCCTTGGCATCAATAAGATGCCAACAGCGCTCAACTTCTTTTTCTTCGGCTTTGGTTACTTTTGTTTTTAACATCGGGCTTAACGACCGCCTTTGGCTTGCGGCTCCCAACCTTGGAACCAGCTGCTCTTTTACGCTTATCGGGCGCCGGCGGCGGAGCCGGGATGGTTTTCTCTTTTATCTCCTCCACGAACTCCACTCTTGCTAAGGGAGCCTGATCACCTTGGCGGTGGGGCAGTTTAACTATTCGAACGTACCCTCCCACCCGCTCCTTGAACTGGGGAACGACCTGGTTGAGAAATTTTCTGGCCACCCGATCCCCCGATAGCCAAGCCAAGATCCGCCGACGAGCGGTCAAATCCAATTTCTTGGAACGAGAGATTAACCGTTCTACCTGACGCTTCAATAATTTAGCCTCCGCTTCGGTAGTGATTACTTTACCGAACTCAACTAAAGAAGATAGGAGCGGGCGCATCGAAGTCGGAGGATTTGCCATCGATTATCCCTTGCGGGAGGGAGAACTCTTCTTTCGCTTTTTCTTAGAGGAAGACTCGGGAGGGGCCGCTCTCCTCTGCTTGGAAAGGGATCGCGCCGCTGTTTTTTCCGCAACCTTGGGCAGAACCAGTCGGCCCAAGTATCCGACCAAAATTTCGGCGGCTTGGCTAAGGGCCGCGGAAGGACTAATGGTCTTATCCGTGACAATCTCTAAAATCAACCGCTCAAAGTTGGTCTTCCGACCAACCCGCGTCCCCTCGACCCGATAACTAACTTTAACTACGGGAGAAAAAACCGAATCCATCGGGATCACTCCGACCTTTCCGCCTCCGCGCTCTTCCGCCGACCGGTACCCCACCCCCTTCTCCACCAGCAAAATCAAGGAAATTTTAGCGTCCTTGTCCGTCAGAGTCGCCAGCTTAAGATCAGGATTAGCAACTTTAGCTTCGGACGAGATCTGAATATCCCCCGCCGTAACCGTCTTCCGCCCCTTGGCCTCGAGGGTCGCCTCGTAGGGTCCCTCCCCCTGCAAACTAAAGCGAACTTTTTTAAGGTTTAGGAGAATCTCCACCACATCTTCCTTAACCCCCTTGAGAGTAGTAAAGGGATGGGCCACTCCTTGAATTCGTACTTCCGCAACCGCTCCTCCGGGAAGGGAGGAAAGCAGCGTCCGGCGAAGGGCGGTTCCCAGCGTCGTCCCATAACCGGCCGGAAGGGGCTCAATCACAAACTGCCCCAGCTCAGGGGTTTCCTTCTCTTTTTTGATTTCGAAATCAATTAGTTCCATTGTCGTCCATCCCGCAACTCTGCCAAACCCATGTATCCCCTATCGGGAATAGGACGATCGCCTTCGGCGATCTAGTTATCCCCTATCGGGAATAATATTCCACCACCAGCTTCTCGTCCACCTCGGCTCCGATCTCTTCGCGCGCGGGAAGAGAAACTACTTCGGCAATCTTATCCTCCTTCTTAACCTTAATCCAAGAAGGGCGGACCACCTCATCGTACAGGATTAAGTCCTTTTTCGCAAGCGCTATTTTATCACCAACTTTCACTGAAAGCGAGGGGATCGTCACTCGTCGCCCATTTACCTTAACTAAACCATGGGCGATCAATTGCCGAGCATGAGGCCGAGTTTTAGCAAATCCGGCGCGGTAAAGGACATTATCCAACCGCCGTTCCAAAAGCTGGAGCAAAGCTTCCCCAGTTCTCTCCTTACTGCGACGCGCCTCGTTGAAGTAACGGCGAAATTGGCGTTCCCGCACCCCGTAGATCCGCTTGGCCTTCTGTTTTTCTCGCAACTGCCTCCCGTAATCGGATAGCCGCCGCCGGAAACTCCCATGCTGACCCGGAGCGGACATTCTGGTCGTCACAGGACAATCGTCTCTCCCGCAAAGAGGGACTCCCTCCCGCCGGCAAAGCTTATGCGTTGGCCCAGTATACCTACCCATTAACGCCCCTCCCGACCGCGAGCAGCTTAGTAACTTCAGCAATATCAGTAAATTCAGTAAGTCTTGGCACCGCTTCCACTGTTTTTATTAACTTTATTGACTTTATTTTTGTCAGCATACTCTTCGGCGGTTTTTCGGTCGCGGTTCATTGGACGATTCGCTGGCGCGAATTCTAGCAATGCCCCCCTGTCTCGAGCCTAGCTGTCTACCTGTTTTGATAGTCTGTTTGGTCATTATACTCTCCGACGATTTTTGGGACGGGGTCCATTGTGGGGAATTGGAGTGATATCGGTAATGGAGGTGACCTCCAATCCCCCTACCTTCAGCGCCTTGATCGCCGAATCCCTCCCGGGGCCGGGGCCTTTCACCAGCACCGAAACCTCCTTTACTCCCTTTTCGGTGGCCAAACGCGAGACTTTCTCGGCCGCCTGAGAAGCCGCAAAAGGAGTCGCCTTTTTGGTCCCCTTAAAGCCTGCGGTTCCCGCCGACCCCCGTACCACCACTTTCCCCTCCTCGTCGGTCACCGTAATAATGGTGTTGTTGAAGGTCGCGGTAATGTGGACGACTCCTTTTTCCGAAATTTGACGTTCCTTTTTCTTTGCCATCTTAAGTCTTCTCGGCCTTTTTGGCCTCGATCGCGGAACGGCTGGTCCCCGCAATCGCCATCTTCCGTCCCCGGCGAGTCCGGGCGTTCGTCCGCGTTCGCTGACCCCGCACCGGCAGATTCTTCTCGTGGCGAGACCCCCGATAGGAACCAATCTCCTTCAACCGCTTGATATTCATGGTCATCTCCGCTACCAGCTCCCCCTCCACCCGGTAACCGCCTTTCTCAATCGCATCCCGAATTTTTCCGACCTGCACCTCGGTCAAATCTTTAACCCGGATATCAGGAGAAACACCGGCTTCGGCTAAGATCTTCTTCGCCAAGTTCGATCCAATCCCCCGGATATAGGTCAAAGCTACTCCCACCTTTTTTTCAGTTGGCAAATCTACTCCTTCAATTCGAGCCATCCACCCTCCCCTCGGTCGTAAGTAACCCAGTAAAATCAGGATGCGAGCGAAGATCACTACTCCCGCACTCAACTTTGTTCTGGTACGGGACAACTGCCGTAAAAGCAATAACGGCTTTCGTTGTATTTTTTACTAGCCTTATTGATGTTGTTGACTCCATTGACTTACTAACTAACTATCCCTGCCGCTGCTTGTGCTTAGGATTCTTGCAAATCACATAAAGTCGCCCAGCGCGCTTCACAATCTTACAATCCTTACACATTTTCTTCACTGAAGCTCGAACTTTCATCTACTTAGTCCTTTACTTACCCCGGTAAACTACGCGCCCCCGTCCCGGATCGTAGGGGGAGAGCTCGACTCGAACCGAGTCGCCGGGGAGAACCTTAATGCGGTGAATCCGCATCTTTCCGGAGATGTGAGCAAGCACCTCCCGCCCGTCTTCAAGCTCTACCCGAAAAAGGGCATTGGGAAGAGTTTCCTTAACGATCCCGTTGCACTCAATTTTGCCTTCTGTTTTTACCATACGAACCCGATTAGGTCAAGATTATAGGACCATTGCTAGTCACGGCCACCGTTTTCTCAAACAGCGCGCTGCAGCTCCCGTCCCGCGTTTTAATCGTCCAACCATCTTCCGCAACCTCCAGCTCCGGACTTCCTTCAGTATAAATCACTTCAATCGCCAGCGTCATTCCCGCTTGAAGCTTTGGCCCGCCTCGCTGAACTACTCGACAAGGAATCTGAGGCTCTTCGTGAAGCTCGCGACCCACCCCGTGGCCAACTAAAGTTTCTACCGGCGAATAACCGTCGCGCTCCAGCACCTCCTGCATGGCGGCGGAGATCTGATCTACCCGGTTCCCCGCCCGCGCTTGAGCAATCGCCTGAGCCAGAGCCCGCTCCCCCGATTCCAAAAACCGCTGCCGGTCCGCCGATGCCCGACGCCGTCCCCCAACTGCAACGGTCCAAGCCGCGTCAGTGTTGAATCCTCTGTAATAGGTTCCCAGGTCGACGCTCAAAATATCCCCGGCCGCCAATTTCCGCATTGTAGGAATTCCATGCACGACTCCCTCATTGACGTTCAGACAAGTCGCGAACCGATAACCGCTAACTCGCTGAAACGCGGGCGTTCCCCCCCGGCGGGCAATCCCTTCCACAGCCACCCGCTCCAACTCTAAGAGGGCTGTCCCGGGCCGAACCGCGGCGAGAACTTCCTGCAAAACCTCTGCGGTAATCCGACCGCCCTGCCGCATAATCTCAATTTCTCCCGAACTTTTAATTGGAATCATCGCAACCCGAAGCGGAATCAACGCCGCCGGGAGTATCCGTAAGGATCATCGGCATTAGAGACCGGGGATTTTCATGCCCATAAGCATCCCAGAAAGTTTTTTCGAAACCTCTTTCTGCGACTCTTTCACCGCCCTATTAAAAGCCTTCTTAAGGTCCTCTCGCTCTACCCCGTCTACCTCCAACCGCTCGATCTGCTGATCCCCCCGAATTTCAATTCGGATATTTCCTTCCTTCACTTCAGTTTTAATTTTTTCCATCTCGGACTTAAGCTGCTGGCCCTGCCTCCGGAGCTCATTCAGTTGCTTAATCTGCTCGAACATCTCAGTTACTAACTATAAACCATCCGCAACCTAACTATCTAGAGATAACCCTCATAATCCCGGACCGACAGCTCCCCCTCGATCTGGCGGAGAGTCTCCAGGACTACCGAGACCACAATCAAAACTCCCGTTCCGCCTAAAGTAAAAGCCGTTACCCCAGTCAAAGCCGACCCCACCGAAGGGAGAACCGCCACCATCCCCAAAAAGATCCCGCCAAAGAAAGTGATCCGAGTTACAATTCGGTCGAGAAAGTCCTTAGTAGCAACCCCCGGCCGGATCCCCGGGACGAAGCTGCCGCGCTTTTGCAGATTTTCTGCCAAGTCCTTGGTGTTGAAAACCACCGCGGTATAGAAAAAAGTAAAAAGAAACACCAAGAGGAAGTAAAAAACATTGTAGAAGAAGGAGCTGGGATTAAAAAGCTGAATAACTTTATTGGCAACTTCCACCACCAGGGGGTTTCCCACCCCCAGCAAGTAGCGAGCCACGGTTGGCGGAATTAGCACCAAGGAGATGGCAAAGATGATTGGAATCACGCCCGCCTGATTCAATCTAAGCGGCAGAAAACTCTGGACGGCGGCCCGCGGCCCCCGGACCGCGTACTGAATCGGCACCCGCCGAACTGCCTCGCTAATCGAGACCACCCCCGCAAACAGGGCCAAGAGAAGGAGGAGAAAGAGAATCAAATTGCCAGTTTGGCCGCCGCTCAAGGATGTAACGGTTTGGGCCAGAGAAAGCGGATAGCCAGCTGCAATTCCCACAAAAATGAGGAGGGAAATGCCGTTGCCAATCCCCCGCTCGCTCACCAGTTCTCCCAACCACATGAGGAGAAGTGAGCCGGCAGAAAGAGCTAAAACCAAAGCCATCAATGTGACTGGGTCCAGCCCTTGGACGACCCCCTGCTGCCGCAACAGAAAATAAAACCCGTAGCCTTGTAAGATCGCTAAGGGAAGGGTCAAAAACCGGGTGTATTGGTTAATCTTGGCCTGGCCGTATTCTCCTTCCTGGGCGATCTCTTTTAACCTGGGAAACCCAAAAGTCAGAATCTGAAAGATAATGGAAGCATTAATGTAGGGGGCCAATCCCAGAGAAACGACGGAAAAGTTCTCCATCGTCCCCCCCGAAAAAGCGCTCAAAAGGCCTAGAAGCGCGTTGGTGGAGAAGAGCTGACGGAGCGCGGCCCGATCCACTCCCGGCAAAGGAAGGTGGGCAAAAAAGCGAAAGAGAACAATGATCCCGAGCGTGAAAACAATCTTTCTCCGAAGCTCTCTCTGGCTCCAGACTCTTCTCAGCGTTTCAATCATTTTCGGCGCGACCGAAAGCCGCCCCGGCGGGGCAGGCGCCGAACCAACGGCAGCTGCCCGCCTTCAAAAGTAGGACGCAAGCGCCCCCGCACCTTTTGCCCTTTCGCCCCGCGGCCAGTAGTATGGCCACCCTTACCAGAGCCGTATCCTCTTCCGACCCGCTTCTTTGGTTTTTGAGTAATCTTCGTTAGACTAGCAAGGTCCATTTCTTTAGCTCAATCTTTCTAACGCCCGGATAGTAGCCTGGGCGTTGATCATGGGATTGCGCGTTCCAATGATCTTCGTCGAAGCATCTTTCACTCCCGCCAGTTCCAAAATGCTGCGAACCACTCCGCCGGCGATTAGGCCGGTCCCGCGGGGGGCCGGCATCAACAAAATCTCCACTGCCCCATCCCTAATTACCACCCGCCGCGGGATGGTGGACCCTTTAAGGGAGATGGGAAAGACTTTCCGCTTGGCTTGAGCCGTCGCTTTGGAAATCGCCGAACGAAGGTCGGCCGCCTTTCCGTACCCCAAGCCAACCTTTCCACTCCGGTTACCCACTGCCACCAAAGCCGTAAAGCCAACCTTATCCCCGCCCTTGATCTTCTTCGCGACGCGATTAACTACCAATACTCGGTCCGCAAACTCTTCTGGAACAGCAAGCTTTTTTTGGCGATCTTCTCCCATTTTTTTAGTTAATTCTAAAACTCCAATCCCCCCCGGCGAGCCCCCTCCGCCACCGCCGCTACTCGACCATGGTAAGAATAGCGCCCCCGGTCGAAAACTACCTTCCCAATTTTCCTCTTCCGCGCCGCCGCCGCTAAAGCTTCTCCCACTTTGACCGCCCGCTCCTGCGGCGTCCCTCCTTCTAGAGCACTATCCGAAGCGGCAGCCAAAGTCACTCCCTTCTGATCATCAATCAGCTGGGCGTAGATGTGCCGATTAGACCGAAAAACGGAAAGTCGCGGTCGCTCAGCTGTCCCTCGGATTCTTCCCCGCCCGCGCCGCTGGCGACGCCAACGATTGACTTGAACCTTCCGCAACATTAAACTGCCCCTCCTCCGGCCGCGGCCTTAACCGCCTTTCCCTGCTTGCGGCGAACCACTTCCTGAACGTAGCGAATTCCCTTACCCTTGTATGGTTCGGGCGGACGAAGCTTACGGATCTCTGCCGCCGTTTGCGCTACGAGCTCCTTATTCACTCCAGACAGCCTAATCTTGGTGTTTTCGGGCACTTCCACCGCCACCCCCTCGGGCACTTGGTACTCCACCGGGTGGGAAAACCCAAGAGAAAATCTCAAACCCGCGGGGGTTTTCTCAACCCGGTATCCTACCCCAACAAGTTCCAACTCCTTCACGAACCCCCGGCTAACGCCTTCGACTGCGTTCCGAACCAACGCGAAGGCCAATCCGAAAACCGCCGCCGGAACGGCCGGACTCTTCTTTAAAGCAACCGATCGCTCTACCACTTGCGCGGTCACTCCGGAAGGGAGGTTCACGGAAAGAGACCCCAAAGGACCGGTAACTCGAATCGTCGAGGCCGCCACTTCGACACTCACACCCTCTGGCAATGTTAGCGGTTTTTTACCTACCATCAACAATCAACTCCTCAAGCATCCTCTACCAAACTTCCCCCAGCGGCTCTCCTCCAAGTTTCTGCTTCCGAGCTTCGCGCTGGGTCATAATCCCTTTGGAAGTGGAAATGATCTGCACCCCCTGGGGCGGGTTTTGAAGCTCCCGCCAAGAAACGTACCAGCGCTGGCCGGGTTTGGACAGCCGCCGAATCTGTCCCAACCGCAGCCCCTTCAAAGCTAAGAAGAACCGACTTCCGCCAGACTCCTTAAACTTCCGAACCTCACTTAGGTAACCCTCCTCTTTAAGAAGTTGAGCAATCTTCTCCTTCAGGGAAGAAAAGGGTACCACCACTTCTTCCCTTCCCGCCCGTCGGGCGTTAACAAGGGCCACAAACATATCCGCAATTGGGTCAGTTCTCATTTTTGTTCCTCCCCGCGAAAAACTGCTACCATGACGCTTTCCTCACCCCCGGCAATTCACCTTTAGAAGCTAATTCCCGAAAACAGATCCGACACATGCCAAACTTGCGGAGATAAGCGCCGGAGCGGCCACAAATTTGGCAACGGTGGTAGCGGCGAGTCTTGAACTTCGGCGTTCTTTTATGTCTTTCAATCCAACTTGCTCTCGGCATTTTATTTCCCCGGCGAAACTAGCGAGCCCTTACTTGCATCCTCCCTAAACGGCATTCCTAAACCCTTGAGGACTCGATAAGCTTTTTCATCATTCCCGGAATTCGTCACGATTGTAACCTCCATCCCCCGAACCTTATCAACTTTGTGGGGATCCACCTCGGGAAAGGAAGTGTGCCCCTCGATCCCAATCGTCAAATTTCCCCGCCGGTCGAAACTCTTCCGCGAAATCCCCTTGAAACCTTTTGTCCGGGGCAGAACAATCTTGATTAACTTTTCCAAAAAATCCCACATCCTTTTCCCCCGCAAAGTAACGGTCAGCCCCACCAACTCGCCCTTCTTGAGATTGAAGGAGGCCACGGCTTTCTTGGCCAGCCGAACGGCGGGAGCCTGACCAGTAACTTTAGCTAACTCTTCTTTAGCCTTCTCCAAACTCTCCTTGTTTCCGCGCTCTGCCCCCACTCCCATGTTCACCACAATCTTAACGACGGTGGGAACACCGTAGATATTTCCCTTCCCTAATTCGCCTTTAAGCTGAGGAACTACCTCAGTTTGGTAAATCTTTTTAATCATTTCCGATTGCCCTCCACCGAAGCACCACAATGCCGGCAAATCCGAGCTTTACTTAGGCGGGAGACCTTCTTACACTTCGGACAGACCACTCCCAACTTAGAAACCCAAATGGGGGCTTCACTCTCTCTGATTCCCCCTTGCCCCTCTGAAGTCTTCTTCGTAAAGTGCTTTACCAAATTAATGCCGGCCACTAAAGCCTTTCCCTCCCGAGGGAGGACCCGCAAAACCTCTCCCTCTCTCCCCCGATCCTTCCCCGAGAGTACCCGAACTTTATCTCCCTTTTTGACCTTCAAGCTAGCTCTAACCATTGCTTTAATAAACCTCCTTAGCCAAGGAAGCAATCTTTCTAAACCCCCGATCACGAACTTCCCGCGCGATGGGTCCGAGAACCCGGCTACCTTTAGGATTACCAGTCTTGTCAATAATCACACCCGCATTATCGTCGAACCGGATGTAAGAGCCATCCGGCCGGCGGACCTCCTTACGCACCCGTACAATTACCGCCCGCTCAATCCCGTGATCTTTCACTACTCCGTGGGGGTCGGCACCGTGGACCGCAACTGAAACTACGTCCCCCACTGAAGCCACCCGAGATTGGCTTCTCCCAGGCAAACCGATCACCCGCAATTTTTTAGCCCCGGAGTTATCGGCCGCAACTAGCTCTGTTTCGCGCTGAATCATTTCCTTACCCTCCCGGTCCTCGATAGAGGCTTCGCTTTCTCCCCACCCAAAGGCGGGACAGGACTTCCTTCAATTTCAACTACAACCCAGCGCTTTCGCCGCGAAAGTGGTCGGCTTTCCTCAATCACAACCCTTTGCCCCACCTGCGCCTCCCCCTCCAAATGGGCCAAGTAGTTCTTGGAGGCCCGAACCCGCTTGCGATATCGAGGGTGGTGAAAGACGCGGTCAACTTGAACCGAAACGGTTCGATTCCCGCTTCGCGCAATAATTTTTCCTTTAAGCCGCTTTCTTGCCATCTTTAGTCGGAGCGTCCTCCTCGACCTCCCGCAAAATCTCCTTTTCCCTTAAGACTGATAGAATCCGGGCAATCTCCTTCCGCTTCTTACCTAAGACGGAACGATCTTTCAAGGAGCCTTCGGCCAACTGACTAGAAAATCTGGTTAACTCCATCCGCGCACTCTGCAAAATCCTCCTTAGCTCCTTTTCATCTTTTTGCCGCAAATCCGTTGTTATTGTCATCGCTCCTAAAGTTTAATTCTCACCTTCGAACTACCTTTGCCTTAACTGGAAGCTTCGCCGCCGCCAACCGCAGGGCCTTTTCCGCCAGAGGGGCAGGAATGCCGGAAATCTCTAAAATAATCTTACCCGGCCGAACTTCCGCCGCATAATGATCAACCGCAGATTTCCCCCCACCCATTCGAGTTTCGGCGGGCTTCTTCGAGACCGGCTTGTCCGGAAAAACGCGAATCCAAAGCTTGCCGCCCCGCTCGGTGTAGCCCCGAACCACCTTCCGAGCCGCCTCAATTTGACGGGAGGAAAGGTTCCCGCAGCTTAGTGCCTGCAAGCCGAAGTCTCCGAAGGTCAGCTCATTCCCCCTCCAAGATTGGCCGCGAAGATTACCTCGAAACCTTTTTCGAAACTTAGTCCGCTTTGGCAGCAACATTATTAAATCTTGTCCTCCAGTTCCCCTTTATAAACCCAAACCTTAATCCCAATCTTCCCATAGCGGGTCTTCGCCGCTCTTTCCGCGAAATCAATATCGGCCCGAAGCGTCGATAGAGGAACGGAACCCTTGGAAAATTTCTCCCGCCGGGCGATCTCCGCCCCTCCAATTCGACCGGAAATTTCTACCTTTACTCCCTGGGCTCCCTTCCCCATAGCTTCTTCAATGATCTCGTTCAAGACGCGGCGGTACTGCTTACCGCGGCGCTCCAACGCAACTCCGATCCGATCCGCTAGCAATGGCGCAGAGAGGGAGGGATTTTTGGCCTCCACAATCTCTAGCTCCACGGGAGCCCCAATAATCTTATGAATCTCTTCCCGCAAAACTTCCGCTCCGCTTCCACCGCGACCAATTACCAAACCCGGGCGGGAAACCGATACCACCGCTCGCACCCGCGCACCGGAACGCTCAATTTCCACTCCTTCCAATCCCGCTTCGGCCAACCTTTTCTGCAAATACCGCCGAATCTTGGCATCCTCCGCTACGTAGCGAGCGTACCCCTTTCCGCCGAACCAGCGGGAACGCCAAGGGAAGAAAACTCCGGTCCTTAAGGATTTTGGATTAAGCTTATGCCCCACTCTTTTCCTCCTTTCGCCGCACCACAATTTTTAGATGGGTCGAGGGGATCGAGATCAGTCCCCGAGACCCCCGGGACTTCGGATCGACCCGCCGCCGAATAAGTGGTCCCTTGTCAACCTGGGCGACAGCGACTATCCAAGCTTCCTTGCTAAAGCCCGTCCCGGCGTTGGCTTCGGCCGAACGCAAAACCTTCAGCACGACCCTCCCTCCGCGGCGCTGACTAAACTTTAGAATATCCTCCGCTTCGCTCACCCGCTTTCCCCGAATTAGCCGAGCCAGATCTTGAACCTTAGTCGGCGAAATTCTGAGGTACCGCCCAAGCGCTCGCGCTTCAGTCTTGGTTGCGGGCGCTGGGGCCGCCGCCGTTCCGATCTTTGGATCCTTAACCTCTGCTTTCTCCATTAAACTCTTCCCTCCGAAAGGGTTGCCTTAATCCCTTTGGCCCCATGCTTCCGAAAGATCCGGGTTGGCGAAAATTCCCCCAAGCGATGGCCAACCATCGCTTCAACAATCTTGACGGGAACGTGCGTCTTACCATTGTAAACGGCAATCGTCAGACCGACCATTTCGGGGGAAATTTGGGAATCTCGGGACCAAGTTTTGATGGGTTCCGCACTCCCAGCCTCCTTGGCTTTAAGCACTTTCCGCATTAACTTCGGGTCAATAAAAGGACCTTTTCGACTGCTTCGGCTCATTTTTTCCTCCTCATTACAATATACCGATCGGTATGAAAGCGCCGGCGAGTCTTTTTACCCAAAGTAGGTTTCCCCCAAGGAGTTTTCGGGGTTGTCATTCCAATCCCCGAACGACCCTCCCCACCTCCGTGAGGGTGGGAATCCGGATGCTGGGCGACTCCTCGCACCCGCGGGCGGATTCCCAGGTGTCTTTTAACTCCGGCTTTCTTGATCCGGCGAAGCTTGCGCTCCGCCCCGGCTAACCTCCCCACCGTCGCCCAACTCTCCCCAAAAACGCGCCGAACCTCGCCGGAAGGCATTTTTAGATGGACGAAATTGCCCTCGTGGGCCATCAGGACCGCAGCCGACCCCGCGGTCCGAACCATTTGACCTCCGCGGCCAGGAAAGAGTTCGACGTTGTGGACCTCGGTCCCCACGGGGATCCTTTTCAAGGGAAGGGAGTTCCCCACCCGAACGGGGGCACTTTCCGCGCTTAGAACTTGGCTCCCAACTTTCAACTTCTCCGGAAGAAGAATGTAACGCCGCTCACCGTCCGCATAAAGAAGCCGGGCCAAATTGGCGGCGCGATTTGGATCGTATTCCACGGCCTCCACCCGGGCCGGAACCCCTCGCTTATCTCGCCGAAAATCAATCACCCGGTAAAGGCGTTTAGCCCCTCCCCCCCGGTGGCGGGAGGTAATCTTTCCGAGACTTCGCCCGAGCGCCCGTTTCCGGCCGATTTTTAATCGCTTTGCTTTGGTCATGTTTTCTTCTCAAAAACCTCAATCTTCCCTGCCGAAAGCGAAACCACGGCTTTCTTAATACCACCCTGTTGGCCAACCACCGGCCGCCTCCCTCGAACCCGCCAACGCACCCGCTTACCGGGAAGGCGAGCCACCGCCACTCCCGAAACTTTCGTTCCTCTGTAAAGAAGTTCCACCGCCCTTTTAATCTCCGCCTTAGTCGCGTCCTCGGCGACTTCAAAAGTATACTTCCCCCGCGCCGCCTGCGCAAAGCTCTTCTCGGTAATTAGGGGCCTTTTAATTACTCCGTAAATATTCATCTCTTCTTCCCGCGCGGCTTAACCTTTACCGCCCTCCTTTTGACTGGAAGTCGTTTCCCAACCGGAGCGGCTTTCTTGCCTTTCGCGGTTGGAACCTCGGCCGCCTTCACTCCTAATCGGTGCTTAAGCAAATTTATACTCTCCCCGAGGAGAAGAATACTGTGGGACCGAACCACGGCATAGGGATTAAGGTTTGCCACCGTACTAAAGGCCACTCCAGGAATGTTTCGGAAGGATCGAACGATTCTCGCATCCGAATTAGGGGCGACCACCAACGGAGACGAAGCCTTAAGCTTGCGCAAAAGCTGCATCGCTAAAGAGGTCCGCGGTTCTTTCGGAGCAAACGCCCTCACTACAAAAACCCGACCGGCGGCGGCCTTCTCGGAAAGGGCGGAGCAAAGGGCAAGATTCCGAACCTTTCGGGGTAAGGAGGCCGAAAAATCCCGCGGCTGAGGACCAAAAGTTGTTCCTCCGCCAACCCAAATTGGGGAACGGATCGAACCGTGCCGAGCCCGACCAGTCCCCTTCTGCACCCAAGGCTTCCGCCCCCCGCCGGAAACCGCCCCCCGCGTTTTGGTCGCCGCGGTTCCCTGGCGCTGGTTGATCTGATAGGTATGGATGGACTGCCGCAACGCCGCTAAATTGGGTTTAATCCCAAAAATTTCCTTAGGCAACTCAACGGTGCTTTCAGTTTTGGCACCTTTTTCGTTGTAAACTGGGACTCTCATTTCTGCTTCTCCTCCTTAATTTCTCCCTCCTTCGCCTCGGCAGCCTCCGCGGCTTCGCTGACCGGAACGGAGGGTCCTGCTAGCGGCTCCGCCGCTCCCTCCCCCGGTTCGTAAAGAATCTCCAACTTACCCAAGCGGGGACCGGGCAGAGGACCGGTAATCTTGGCAAGCTTCCTCTCCGGGTCAACTTCAACCACCGAGAGTCCCCAAACCGTCACGCGCTCCCCACCCATTCGGCCCGCCATTCGCTTCCCCCGATAAACCCGGCCAGGGGTAGTAGTCCCGCCAATCGAACCCGGCGCCCGGCCTTTGGTCGAGCGGCCGTGGGTCGCCGGCATCCCCTTAAAGCCGTGCCGCTTCATCACCCCCGCGAAGCCCTTTCCCTTGGAAACCCCAACCACCTTGACCGCCATCCCCGGAGTTAGATCGTTCGGCAACTCTTCAAAAGAAACCACAGTCACAGGAACAACTCTCCCGTCCTCGCGGAAGATTTGACTCATATTTAATTTTCGGGCCTCGACAATCCTCATAAACTAAAAAAGCCGCGCTTAAGCGGCAAAGAACCAAAGGCAAAAGAAAACCTACGGTCCCCCCTTCAGAGCTTTGATGAAGGAATGGCGCTTAAGCATCACCGGGTAGATAATACCAGAGAGAGCGGGGAAGATCAATCCCTAATACTCCCGAGAAGCACGGGAAGGTTATTTTTAATGCCAAATGGCGCCATTGAAGAATCACACAACAGACTTAACAAGGAAAGGGGGAACCGGCGACACAAAGCGTCCGATCTTCGCCCAAAGCGGGAAAGACGCCTGAAGGGCGTCACATCTTTACTTCGACCCCCACTCCGGCGGGGAGATCAAGATTGGAAAGTTCATCAATCGTCTTGGAAGTTGGTTCCTCAATATCAATAAACCGCTTGTGAGTTAAAATCTCAAATTGCTCTCGGGAGCGCTTATCAATGTGGGGGGAGCGAATCACCGTAAAAACCTCCCGTTCGGTCGGAAGGGGAATTGGCCCAATAACTTTCGCACCGGTGCGGACGGCCGCATCAACAATCTTCTCCGCGCTCCGGTCGATTACGCGCGCATCGTAAGCTTTTAAACGAACTCGAATCCTCCCTTTCGGCATGGCAATGTGCAAAAAGCTAAAAGCGAAACGCTAAAAGTTAATCTTCCTTTCGGCCTTTGGCCTTTAGCTAAATCCTTACTTAAGGACTTTCGAAACAACTCCCGCCCCAACCGTGTGGCCCCCTTCGCGGATGGCAAAGCGCATTCCTTCCTCCAACGCCACGGGTTGGATTAGCTTCACAGAAACCTTGACGTTATCCCCCGGCATTACCATCTCCACTTCCTTTGGAAGGGTAACTTCACCGGTTACGTCCGTCGTCCGAATGTAGAACTGGGGTCGATAGCCCGAGAAGAAAGGCGTGTGACGCCCCCCCTCCTCTTTGGAGAGAACGTAGACGCTGGCCTCAAATTCAGTATGAGGGGTGATTGATCCGGGTGCCGCCACAACCTGGCCGCGCTCGACTTCGTCTCGCTCAATTCCGCGGAGAAGTAAACCAACATTATCCCCGGCTTGGGCCTCATCTAGAGTTTTGCGGAACATCTCTACCCCGGTGACCACCGTCTTTTTCGTTTCGCGTAAGCCGACCAGCTCCACTTCATCGTTAACCTTGATTCTCCCCCGATCCACCCGACCGGTAGCAACGGTTCCCCGCCCTTTGATCGAGAAAACATCTTCGATCGCCATTAGGAACGGTTTGTCCAAGTCCCGGGTTGGGGTGGGGATATACTCATCTACAGCCTTCATTAACTCCTCGATACTCTTCATTGCCTCGGAGTCACCTTCCAAAGCCTTGAGAGCCGAACCTCGGATCACCGGTACTTCGCTTCCGGGATACTCATATTTGGTCAGGAGCTCGCGAACCTCTACCTCCACCAGGTCAATTAGCTCTTTATCGTCCACCATGTCCACCTTATTGATAAAGACCACAATTGCGGGCACATTCACCTGACGGGCCAACAGAATGTGCTCCCGAGTCTGGGGCATCGGACCATCCGGAGCCGAAACGACCAAAATCGCTCCATCCATCTGGGCCGCTCCGGTAATCATGTTCTTGATGTAGTCGGCGTGGCCCGGCGCGTCAATGTGGGCGTAATGGCGCTTTTCGGTCTCGTATTCTACGTGCGAAATATTAATAGTAATCCCTCGCTCTTTTTCCTCGGGTGCCTTGTCGATATCCTCGAATCGGTAGAACTCCGACATCCCTTTGGAGGAGAGGTATTTGGTAATTGCGGCGGTTAAGGTGGTCTTTCCATGATCAACATGACCAATGGTTCCCACATTGACGTGAGGCTTGGTTCGTTCGAATTTCTTAGAAGCAATTTCGGCCATTTCTTAGACTAGTAGATAGTAGAGCTTTGAAAAAGTTCTGTCAAGTATCTTCCCCCTACTTACCTACCCATTAAATTCCTGGAAACAATGTTCTCGGGGGCATCCTGCCCGACCCGCGAACCTCCGCTCCCTAAGAGCTCGTTCCTTTTCCGAGAACTTTAGCGGAAACGTTCTCGGGAACTCGCTCATAGTGAGACGGTTCAATGTTAAAAGTTCCTCTTCCCGATGTCAAGGAACGAAGGTTAGTAGCGTAGCCGAAAATTTCCGCCAAAGGCACGGTCGCGCGAATCACCTGAGCGTTTCCGCGCACCAGCGTCCCCTCAATCTGAGCCCGGCGCGAAGAAAGATCCCCCATCACCTCACCTAAATACTGTTCAGGAACAGTTACCTCCACCTTCATAATAGGCTCTAGCAGAATCGGCTTCGCCCGGCGGCAACCTTCCCGCGTGGCCTCCGCCGCCGCAATTTGGAAAGCAATGTCGGAAGAATCCACCTCATGAAAAGAACCGTCGAAAAGCGTGGCCCGGATGTCAATAATCGGATAACCTCCCAAAACCCCCTTGCTCAATGCTTCCTTAATTCCTTTCTCGGACGGCGGAATAAACTCCGCGGGAATTGCTCCTCCCCTAATTGCGTTCACAAATTCGAACCCCGAGCCTCGCGGAAGCGGTTCAAACTTAATGAATACGTGCCCATACTGTCCTCGCCCTCCCGATTGGCGAATATACTTCCCCTCTTGCTCCACCGGCACCGTGATTGTCTCTTTGTAGGCGACTTGGGGGGTGCCAACATTTGCTTCCACCCCGAATTCCCGCTTCATCCGATCTACCAAAATCTCCAGGTGAAACTCTCCCATACCAGAGATCAAAGTTTCCCCGGTCTCCGGGTTGGAGGAAACCTTAAAGGTTGGATCTTCTTCCCCCAGTTTCTTCATCGCCTCACCCAGTTTTTCTTGATCGGCCTTGGTCTTAGGTTCGATCATGACCGAAATTACCGGCTCGGGAAAGGAGATGCTTTCCAAAATGATCGGGTTCCTCTCGTCGCTGAGAGTATCACCGGTGGTGGTATGGCTCAAACCCACCGCCGCTCCGATTTCACCGGCCCCAATCTCGCTAATTTCCTCCCGAGAATTAGCGTGCATCAAAAGGATTCGACTGATGCGCTCTTTAACATTTTTGGTCGCATTCAACACGTAAGATCCCGCGGCAATCTTGCCGGAGTAAACGCGGAAGTAAGTTAGGCGGCCGACGAAAGGATCAGTCTGGACTTTGAAGGCCAGGGCGGCAAACGGCTCCTTTACATCCGCTTGGTGAACAGTCTTGTTCCCGGCAAAATCCACGCCCTCGACCGGCGGCTTGTCCAGAGGGGAGGGGAGGTAATCCACCACCGCATCCAGTACTTTCTGAACACCCTTGTTGCGGAGGGACGAACCGCAAAGAACCGGGAAAACCTGACCGGTCAAAGTTGCTCGCCGAAGAGCCGCCTGCAGCTCCTCTCGCGACAGCTCCTCCCCTCCCAAATACTTATCCAAAAGCTCGGCGTCCTCTTCCGCGATTGCCTCTACGGTTGCCTCTCGATACCTCCTCAAATCATTTTGCAATCCTGCGGGAACCTCCTCTTC
>CAZEID010000002.1:0-9476 GCA_964512075.1 uncultured Candidatus Saccharibacteria bacterium
GGAGGGGACGGGCCGGTGGTTGACTAGTGGCCAGTCGATCGGGCTCTCGGCGCTGGTCGGTCTCTTCTCGAAAAGATTTGAGGACGCGCTGGATGTCGTCGGGGGAGTAGCGGCGGTCCCCGCCCAATGTTCGGGCGGGTATCAAGCGGCCTTCCTCTTCCCAGCGCCGGAGAGTGGTCGGTGAGACGCCGAGAATCCGGGAAGCCTCCGTGATTGAGTAGAGAGCGGAACTGGGCAGACTGTTTTCCATTTGGGCAGGCGCCTCACTTCCCAAATTGGCCTTATCTAAGGGATTTGGTAGGTTCGGCTACTTGTAGTAAGATAGCAGTTTTGCGAATTGAATGTCAAGAATGGAAGTACCGGACCGAGCCGAGGAGCACTCTTGCGTTTTCGAGCGAAGTGCGAAAAGCAATCGGCGCACGAGTGCTGCGAGCGCCCTTACTTTTGCACTCTTATGCTATTATCCCGAAAGAAATGAAGCTAGTTATCGTTGAATCCCCTACAAAGGCCAAAACGCTCCAGAAATTTCTCGGAGAGGCCTACGAAGTCCTTTCTTCAGCGGGACATGTGTTTGATCTCCCGAAAAAAGAGATTGGGGTAGATATTGACCACGATTTTGCCCCCAAGTATATTCTCCTTCCCAAGAAGCGGAGTGTGGTCTCCGCGCTGAAAAGAGCGGCCCGGGGGGCCGGGGAGATCTTCTTGGCAACGGACCCCGATCGGGAAGGAGAAGCGATTGCTTGGCACCTCAAAGGTGTCGTCGGGGACGGAAAGACTAAGCGGGTGACTTTCCACGAAATTACCGAAGAGGCAGTCCGGCGCTCTTTCCAGAGTCCGCGCGAAATTGATCAGAAGCTCGTGGATTCCCAGCAGGCGCGGCGAGTGCTGGATCGGTTAGTCGGCTACAAGCTTTCCCCGCTTCTCTGGAAGAAGATTCAGTATGGTCTTTCGGCTGGGCGGGTCCAATCGGTCGCGGTCCGGTTGGTGGTGGAGCGGGAGCGGGAGCGGCAAGCTTTCCATCCGGAGGAGTACTGGGAGGTTGAAGCGGAGCTTGGCAAACAACAAACCTCCGAGGTTGGAGGAGAAACCTCGGAGGTTTCGCGTGTAGCAAGTAGCGAGAAAGAAGCCACAAGCCCCAAGCTACGTACTGCGAGCTTTGTGGCCAAACTTGTTGAGCGAGACGGAAAGAAGCTCAAAATCGCAACCAAGGAAGAAGCCGACCAGATTCTCCTGGACCTCCGGGGTCTAGGATTTGCCGTAGATAGGGTGGAAAGGTCTGAGAGGAAACGCTATCCCTATCCTCCCTACACCACTTCCACTCTCCAGCAAGCAGGGGTGAACATTTTAGGATTCTCCTCCAAGCGGACGATGCGGGCGGCGCAGGCGCTTTACGAAGCGGGTCTGATTACTTATCACCGCACGGATTCCACTACCATTAGTGAGAAGGCTTTAGGTCAGATCCGGGATTTTATCCGGGTTAATTACGGTGGCAATTACCTTCCTAGCGTTGCTATCAAATACAAGACTAGAGTGCGATTAGCGCAGGAAGCCCACGAGGCGATTCGGCCGACGAAAATAGAACTCCGAGCTGAAAACTTAGATCTTATTAGTAGTGACGAAAAGAGGGTTTACGAGCTGATTTGGCGGCAAGCCGTTGCTTCCCAAATGCTCCCCGCCCTTTATGAGCAGGTTAAAGTGGCGGTTCAAGCTGGTTCTTACACTTTGCGGGCGACGGGGTCAAAGCCGCTTTTCGATGGTTGGGAAAGGGTTTACAATGGCAAACAGCCAATCGCCAACAGCCAACCGTTGGCCGTTGGTGGGGAAGAGTTGCCGGAATTGGTCGAGGGAGAAAAACTCGATCTTCTGGAGCTCCTGCCCAGTCAGCACTTTACCGAACCTCCGGCGCGCTATACCGAGGCGACTTTAATTAAGAGGTTGGAGGAGGAAGGAATCGGCCGACCCTCCACCTACGCCCCGATTCTTTCCACTATTCAGGAGCGCGGTTACGTTTCCAAGGAGGGACGGGCGCTGAAGCCGGAGGACGCCGGCTTTATTGTGACGGATCTCTTGGTGGATTATTTTCCCGATGTGGTGGACCTCTCCTTTACTGCCCGGATGGAGGAGGGGCTGGACGAAATCGCTCGGGGCGGCAAAAACTGGGTTGAATTGGTTCGAGAATTTTACGGGCCGTTTTCGGAGGAATTGGCGAGAGCGGAAGAGAATATTGACCGCTCCTCGATGACGACGATTGCCGAAACCGATGAGAAGTGTCCCACCTGCGGAAGCCCTCTGGTGATTAAGTTAGGCCGCTACGGCCGGTTCTACTCCTGCACCGGTTTTCCGAAGTGCGAGTACGCCCGCCCTTACGTCGAGAAAATCGGAATGCCATGTCCGGAATGCAAGCAGGGAGAGGTGATTATTAAACGCACTAAGCGGGGCAAGACCTTCTACGGCTGTTCCCGCTACCCCGACTGTAAATTTGCAAGCTGGAAGGATCCCCGCTCGCCTAAATCCCAAATCGATCCCGTTAACCTCGAAGGTTAAAGGTTTAGAGTTTTGGGCAGTGGTATTATAATATACGCGGAGAAAACTAGGTTGGAGAGGAGGGAGAACAGTTAACCCCCGCAAGTGGAGTTCCAGCTGGAGAAACTGGAGTAATCAAGATGTCCTACCAACTCAAAGATCCCCTTTTCGATACGCTCAAGGCCCGGATTCGGGTGAATGATCTTCCGGGCAAGCTGATTAATATTGACACTCTCGACGGCGGGGGGAATTCGACGCAGTCGGCCCTCTTGGCCGGTTACTTAAAGAACATTCGGGGGGTGTCAACTGTCTTAACCAAAGAGCCAACCGAAGAGGAATATGGCCAAGCCATTCGGCGCGTGTTGCGCAAGGAGCGGGAGCTGCCCCCAATGGCTCTCCAGATGCTCTTCTCGGTGGATCGGGCGGATCATTTGGACCGGTTCATCATTCCGGCTTTGTTGGACGGAGTTTGGGTGGTTTCGGCTCGTTACGTTCTTTCGACGCTCGCTTTTGGAGTCGCGGATGGATTGGAGGCGGGGCGACTTCTCGCGATGAATTTGGACTACCCCTGGCCGAACCTCAACGTCGTTCTGATTTTACCGGTAGAAGAGTGCTTGCGGAGAATTGACATTCGGCGGCGGCGATCGGGTACCAAACGAGAGCTCTTCGAGACGGGAGCAGTGCTGGAGCGGACGCTAGCCGCTTACCAAAGTTTAGCTGAAGAGCTTCCTAATGTGGTGTTGGTGGATGGAACGGGGACGGAGAAGGAAGTCTTTCCCCGAGTCCGTCAGGTCGTAGAAGAGAGGCTTTTGCCCTGAACATCCCGTTCAGGGCTTTTTTATTTGTCAGGTTTTCTTGATTTTGGCTAGCAAAGGCGTCACGGCTAAAAGCGGTTTTGACCGGGAGAAATTAGTTTTAATTATAAGCATCCGCGGGGAGCAAAAGACCCCGAACCAAGATGGAGCCAGATTCGCTAATATGCGCTAGATCATACTAATGGTACCGCGTTAGCGGATTTGTGTTATAAAGATTACACCTGTCTGCTAATGGGAAGTGAGGAGGAGACCGATGCACTCGGTAGAGCCGAAAGTGTTTTTGGTTGGGGAAACCCGAATTGTGGAAGAGGGTTTGCAGGCGTACCTTAACCATCTCGGCGTACCGAACTGGAAGACGGATGCGCCCTCCGACGCCGAGCGGTTGATTGAGGTGATGGGACGTCTTTGCTACCGAAGTTTCGTTCCCGGCTTGAACCCTAACGTTACTAAGGTTCGGGAAGGAAGCGCCACTTATTTGGGCAATATCCTCCAAACGAAACACGGCTCGGTGATTGAGCACCCGGTAATGAACTTCATTTTCGCGGATGTCTCCCGGGTCTTCACGCACGAGTTGGTGCGCCATCGCGTCGGAGTGGCGGTTTCGCAGGAAAGCTTGCGGTTCGTTCGCTTGGAGGATTTGGGGCAGTGGCTGCCGGCGGTGATTCGGGAAGACCAAGAGGCGATGGAGGTCTTCGTCCGGACCTTTGAGCAGCTGGAAGAGCTTCAGGTCGAATTGGCAAAGCATTTCAAGCTCGACGAACCGGGGACTCCCTTCCACCGCAAGAAAACGGTCACTTCGGCCTTGCGCCGGATTGCTCCGATCGGATTGGCAACGACCATCGGTTGGTCGGCCAATCTCCGGACGATCCGCTGGGTGCTGGAGGTGCGCACGGCTCCCGAAGCCGAGGAGGAGGTTCGGCTAGTTTTTGGGAAGGTCGGTGAAATTGTAACCGCCCGCTACCCAAATCTCTTTAGCGACTTTACAGTCGAGATGGCCGAGGGGCTGCCTTGCTACCGGCCAGTGCACCATAAGGTTTGAGAGCTTTCGCCCTGAAGAAATTCGGGGCTTTTTCTTTTTTATAAACTCTGTCAATCAAATTACAGTTTTCTGTAAAACGGTAGGGAAAGGGTTGGAGGCCTAGCTAGAAAAGTGTTTTCGGTGTGGTAAGATGGTGGAGTCAGATGCCCACGAAGAAAACTAAGACAACCTCAACTAAAAAGGCCGCCGCGGTTAAGCTTTCCCTTCCTACTCCCGAGCAGCTTTTGGAGGCCGGAGTGCATTTCGGCCATCTCAAGCGGCGCTGGTATCCCAAAATGGCGCCTTATATTTATGCCGAGAGGTCGGGGGTTCATGTCTTTGATCTTTACAAAACTCGGGAGAGGCTGGCCGAGGCGGCGGAGTTCCTGCACCGGGCCGCAGCGGAAGGCGGGGTTCTATTCGTCGGGACCAAGCGGCAGGCCCAAGAGATTGTAGCTCGAGAGGCTCGGCGAGTTGGCGCATTCTACCTCACGAAGCGGTGGGTGGGGGGGCTTTTAACTAATTTTGACTCCGTGAAGAGAAATATTGAGAAGATGGAGGAGCTTTCCCAAAGAATTAAAGCCAAAGAACTTTCCCACTACACTAAGAAGGAGCAGTTGCTTGCGGCGCGGGAACTGGCGAAACTGGAAGCGGAGATCGGGGGGTTGCGGGGAATGAAAGTTTTGCCGAAGGCCTTGGTCCTAGCTTCGGTGAAGGGAGAGGAAATCGCTGCGGCCGAGGGGCGGCAGACGGGGGTTCCCGTTGTGGGAATCGCTGACACGAACTCGGATCCTTCCACGGTGGATTACCCGATTCCGGGAAATGATGATGCCGCAGCCTCCATTGAAATCCTGATCAAGTCGCTAGCCGACGCCGTCGCGGCCGCCCCTAAAAAGAAGTAGAATCAGTTCAGGGATGGTAGTTACCGTAGAGGAGATCAAAAAGTTGCGGAGCGAAACCAACGCTCCGGTTATGGAAGTGAAGCGCGCTTTGGAAGAGGCAGGCGGGGACCCGGTCCAAGCCAAGAAGATTTTGCAAGGGAAAGCCTTGATTCGGGCCGAAAAGAAGAAGGAGCGGGAAGTCGGTGAGGGTCAGATCTTTTCCTACATTCACTCTGGGGGAAAGGTGGGAGTACTGCTGGATTTGCGTTGCGAGACCGACTTTGTGGCCCGGACCGATCTTTTTCAGAATCTGGGGAAGGAGTTAACCCTTCAGATTGCCTCCATGAATCCGGCTAGCGTGGAGGAGCTGTTGGAACAGGAGTACATTCGAGAGCCAGGGAAGAAAATTGCCGACCTCGTCGGTGCCGCTTCCGGAACTCTGGGGGAACACGTCAAGATTGAACGGTTTATTCGTTATGACATCTGATTTGGAGCGGAGGTTCGAAGAGATTATTCGGCAGCTTCGCACTGATCTGGCGGCGATTCGCACCGGGCGGGCGACTACTTCTTTGGTAGAAGATCTGCCGGTGGTTGTTTACGGGTCTACGTTGACGCTGAAGGAGTTAGCTTCGCTGTCGATTCCCGAGGTCCGGCAAATTCTGATCTCCCCTTGGGATAAAAGTATTATTCCCGAGATTGAGCGGGCGTTGCGGGAGCGGGGTTTTAGCCCGGTAGTGGAAGAAGCGGTTTTGCGGGTGGTTCTTCCGCAGCTGACGGGGGAAGAACGGGAAAAGCTCCAGCGGGAGGTGGGAGAAAGGGTGGAGGAAGCTCGAGTGGCAGTAAGATTAGCTCGGCGGGAGGAGATAGAAAGGGTGGAAAGGGCGCGGAAGGAGAAAGAGATTTCGGAAGATGACGAATTCTCCCAAAAGAGGCAGATCGATACCCTCTTGGAAAATTATAACCGGCGGATTGAAGGGATTTATCTGGAGAAGCTGGCTCAATTGGCCCCGCGTTGAGATATGCGATAGTTTATGGATTTAATTGCTCTAGGCCGCTTTCTCATTTTACTTTCGATTCTCATTTTTGTGCATGAAACCGGCCATTTCTTAATGGCGCGGATTTTCGGCGTTAAAATCGAGGAATTTGGGTTTGGGCTCCCCCCGCGGGTTTTTGGGAAACGGGTTAAAGGGACAATTTATTCGCTGAACCTTCTCCCAATCGGGGGTTTCGTCCGGCTGAAAGGGGAGGCGGGGGAATCTCTCGGATTCGGGGGGGCGGATTCTTTCGCTGTCCAGAGTAAATTCAAGCGGGTTCTGATTGTCGGAGCCGGGGTGCTGGGGAACTTTGGCTTGGCTTGGTTGATCTTTTCGGTTTTGTTTAACTTCGGGGTGCGGGAGCCGGCGGGGAAAGTTCTGGTCCGGGAGGTCGCGGTCGGTTCGCCCGCCGCGGCGGCGATGATTCTCCCGGGGGATTTTGTTCTCTCGATCGCGGGGGAGCCGACGGAAACGGCCGATGAGCTTTTGCGCCTCACGAAGGAGCGTTTAGACCAGCCGGTCGAGCTGCGGATTGAACAGCACGGTTCCCCCGTGACCGTGACAGTGGTCCCTCGGAGCGCTCCTCCCGAAGGGGAGGGCCCCCTGGGAATTAGTATTACCACCGCTTTTACGACGAGAGCGGTTCCGTTTTGGCAAACACCGCTTTTAGGGTTCCGGGAGGCCGCTCGAGGCGTTTGGGGGATGCTTCGGGGACTGGGGGAGACGGTTGTCCATCTCTTTCGGGGAGAGACGGTTCAAGTGGGCGGGCCGGTGGCGATTTATGCCTATTCCCGAGATTACGCCGAGGGCGGTCTCTTTCCGTTCCTCAACTTTATGGCCCTGCTTTCGCTAAATTTGGCAGTCGTCAATTTGCTCCCCATTCCGGCGCTAGACGGAGGACGGATTCTTTTCATCGGGGTTGAAGCTCTTCGCCGCAAGAAGCTCTCGCCTCAGGCGGAGGCGGCGATCAACTCGGTCGGCTTGGCTTTGCTAATTGGGCTAGTGGTTCTTCTTTCGATCCGAGATCTTCGGATCTATTTCTAATCCCCCGCTTCTAGTTGACAAACCTGTTCCTATTTTGCTAGATTGCCCCTGAAGATAAACTTTTAATTTGCCTTAACTAAGGCGAATTAAAAGCAGATGCCCAAATGGAGAATAACCTGCCCGATTCCTCGAAGCAGCTTTACCCGATTTCGGAAGCCGCCCGGTTTTTAGGTGTTCATCCCTCTACTCTGCGGCTTTGGGAAAACCAGGGTTTAATTACCCCCCAGCGAACTCCCGGAGGGGATCGGCGTTACTCCCGAGGCCAATTGGAGGCGCTTCTGCGTCGCCAAATGGATGGTCGCCGCCGCGAAAATGGGGTTGCACCGGCGGCGGGCTCGTCACCTCCGCTCCAAAACATTCCCGTCCGCTCGTTGGAGCAGTATCGCATCCCCTCCCGATGGCCTCGCGTGGGGATGAGATTTTTGGTTCTGGGGCTAGCGATCGCTCTTCTTAACGGGGTTTGGTCGATCACTCCCGACCTAACTAAGGAACGGCTGAAACGGGCCTTCGCCCCCGGGCCCACCAGCCCGATTGTGGACGTAAATGATGTTTTCGAATACCGGATTAGGGAGGATTCGGTTTGGGAGATTGCGGCAAGATTTCCCCTGCGGATTGGCCGAATCGCGGCCGATTTTCTCGAAGTGGGGGAAAGCGCTTTGTTTAATACCTCCCGCTTCTTGGGGACCGTTTTCTTTGGGGAAGGGGAAGACTATTTTGTTTCCCCCACCGGAGAATCCTCCTTCAAGTCCCTCACCAGCCTAGAGGGAGAGATTACTAGTCTAGAGGTCAAGAACCTGACCGTGACCGGCACTACTACCGGAGTGACCGGAACCGGGGGAGGAGGAATTGCGACCGGAGGGGATGCCGATACCCTGGAAGGGAAGCCGGGGGATTACTACCTCAACTGGGCGAACTTCACCCATACTCCCGCGATTGTTTCTTCAATAAATAATGTCTTCAACCACGAAGGAAACATCAACCTGGTCGCGGGAGCGAATATTATCATCACCCCCGATGACGGCGCCAATACCATCACCATCTCCTCGATCGCCGGCAGCGATGCCGATACCCTGGACGGACTGGATTCCCTCCAGTTTCTCAGATCCGATACCAATGATTCCTTCACTTCCGGCACCTTAACCTTCGAGGTTGGGACGACCCTCCTCCTCGCCGACGGCTCGACCTTTACGGTGAACTCCTCCGCGATCACCTTAGGGAACGCTACTACCGATCTGATTGCCTTCGGGGGAACGGTCAACTCCGATATTGTCCCCTCCTTCAACGCCACCTACAACCTCGGTTCGGCGGGAATCCGCTGGGATATCGGCTACTTCGATGAGATTGTCGTGAATACTCTCTCCGCGGCTTCCTCCGACCTGGCCGGAACGATCTCCTCCGACTTCTCGATCAACACCGACAACCCGGACGGAGAAGATGCCACCCTCACCTTCATCCGAGGCACCCAAACCCCCAACGCCGTTCTCCGCTGGGATGAGGCGAACGACCGCTACCGGTTTGAAAGCTTTGCGGTCTATCTGGACGCGAATCTCATCTCCGCTTCGACGGTTGAAGGAACTCAACTGATCTCCACAATTGGGACGGGAACCGCTCCCCTTTCGGTCGCTTCGACCACCTTGGTTCCCAATCTCAACGTCCAATACCTGAATTCCCTCCAATCTTCTCAGTTTCTCAGATCGGATGCCGACACCTCCTTCACCTCGGGTACCCTAACTACCAATGCCGGAACGACCTTGGATATCAACGGCAACCTGGCTTGGGGGGGAGCGACGGTGACCGAGGCGCTGGATATGAACAACCAGCTTATTACCAACATTGGCAACGCCGGAACGGATTTTGATGCCAGTGGTGGATTAACACTTGCGGGAAACCTGACCATTAATGGAGGGGAGCTGTTTCTCACCCCGATTTCCTCCTCCAGCTCTACCACCGAAGGGACAATCTACTACGACTCCGACAACGACAAGCTTTACGTCTACGCCAACGGGGCTTTCCAGCGGCTGGCGACGGATATGACCAAATACTCCGCCAGCGACTCCGCGCTTGCCAACCAGGGTTACATCGAGATCGTCCACAACCAAGGAACCAACGATCTCGCCCTGACGGCTTGGTATTACGATAGCATTCTCGGCCAATGGCGGAC
>CAZEID010000003.1:0-2564 GCA_964512075.1 uncultured Candidatus Saccharibacteria bacterium
GATTATTGGTGGTGGCGGTGGCAGCTTTACTTCTCCTTTTTGGTCGGGGGGGAGAGGCGGAGCGCGTCCGATGGGGGGCCTCCTTCGATCCCGATTACGCCGAGAGTTTGGGTTTAGATTGGCGAAAAGCTTACCTTTCGCTTCTCGACGATCTGGGCGTAGATCACCTGCGGTTAGTGGCCTTTTGGGATCGGATCGAGGCCCGGGAGGGAGAGTTTGACTTCTCCCGGTTAGACTTCCAACTGCAGGAGGCGCAGAAGCGGGGGGCAAAGGTGATGCTTTCTGTTGGGCGGCGACTTCCCCGCTGGCCGGAGTGCCATGTTCCGACTTGGGCTGGGGCGTTAACGGAGGAACGACAGCAAGAGGAGGTTTTAGCGATGCTGCCGGAAGTTGTCAATCGCTACAAAGATCACCCCGCTCTCGAGTTTTGGCAGGTGGAGAATGAGCCTTTCGCTTGGTTTTTTGGTGAGTGCCCACCGGCCGATCCGGATTTTCTTAGTCGCGAGGTTGCGCTGGTTCGCTCCTTGGATCCGCACCATCCTGTCCTCCTGACTGGAAGCGGGGAGCTCTCTTCCTGGTCAAAGGAAGCCCGCTTCACGGATATTTTGGGCATCTCGATTTACCGAATCACTTACGTGCGTTGGCTGAATCTCTACCAGAATTACGGCTATTTTATTCCCCCCCAGTTTTATCGGGTCAAGGCGAATTTAGCCAAGAAATTGGGTTGGTTTGGAGAGGTTTTCGTCAGTGAGTTGCAGGCGGAGCCCTGGGCCCCCCGCCCTCTGAACGAGACCTCCCTAGCCGAGCAGTACCGGTCCTTCAATCCCCAGCAGTTCCGGAGCAATCTCCGCTTTGCCCGTTCGACTGGATTTGACCGCTTTTATCTCTGGGGAGCGGAATGGTGGCTTTACGCGCGGGAGAAACTGGGCATACCCGATTTTGTGGAAATTGCGAAGGAGTTGTGGAGGTAAGTTATATGCCGTTTGCCATAAGCCAGAGACCCAAAAACTTTCCTAAAGGTTTTTTATGGGGGTCAGCGACCTCTGCTTACCAAGTCGAGGGTGGCAATCGCAACTCGGACTGGGAGGTTCTTTCCCCTCAAAAAGCCGGTGCTGCCTGCGACCACTACCGGCGCTTTGAGGAGGACTTCGACCTGATCCGCAATCTGAACCAGAACGCGTGCCGGCTCTCAGTCGAATGGGCGCGAATCGAGCCGGAGAAAGGGCAGTTCGACGCCCAAGAAGTTGCCCACTATCGAAAAGTGCTGGAGGCCCTCAAGAGGCGGGGAATCAAACCGTTGGTGACTTTGCACCATTTCACCAACCCGCTCTGGGTCTTCCGCCGCGGAGGATGGAAAAATTCCGATACGGTAAATTATTTTTCCTCCTATGTGCGCTTCGTTGTGACTCAGCTGGGGGACCTTTGTGATTTTTGGGTGACGATTAACGAACCGACGGTTTACGCTTCCGAGGGTTACCTGTGGGGGCGCTGGCTCCCCGGCCGGCACGATCCTTTAGAAGCGGCTTTGGTCTTGCGGTACTTATTAACCGCTCACCGGAAGGCTTACGAGGTAATTCATGCCATTCAACCCGAGGCGCAGGTGGGCTTGGCGTACGCGCTGACGTACCTCCGTACTCCCACCGGAGGCTATCCGTTTAACCCGTTGGATCAGAAGGTGATGGATTGGGCCGGCCGCCAGGACTTTCTTGGAGTCAACTTCTACCGCGCGGTTGGATGGGTAAAGGATTTACCCAAAGATGATTTAGGCTGGGCGATTTGCCCCAGCGGACTTTTTGAGATTCTCCTTAAGCTCCGGGAGCGGCAGCTTCCCCTTTACGTTACCGAGAACGGGATTGCGGATGCAGAAGACTCTCTTCGGGCGAACTACATTACCGACCACCTTTCCGCGGTTTGGCGAGCGCTTAAGGCGGGGGCGGATGTTCGGGGGTACTTTTACTGGTCGCTGCTGGACAACTTCGAGTGGGCGAAAGGATTCGGTCCCCGGTTTGGGCTGGTCGAGGTGAACTACGAAACTCAAGAGCGAAAGGTTCGTCCTTCCGCCCAAGTTTACGCCCGAATCGCTAAACGTAACTCCCTCTGATTTATTCTGTGGGTTATAATTAAACTGCGTTCCCCGGTAGCTCAATGGTAGAGCGCGCGCCTGTTAAGCGCTAGGTTGCTGGTTCGAATCCAGCCCGGGGAGCCAAGATAACCCAGTTGTTCTCCTAATATAACCACTGCTCTGTTGGCGCAGTTTTAAGTATCTATTTCAATTACTCTTGCAATTTTCGCCCAACAAGCTAATATATGAATGTGGGTTCATACAATTGCTGCGATTCAAGTAGTAGCGAGTTCAAAAAGGTATCTCCTTTATCAGGTCTTCTTAAAATTGTTTCCGAAGAGAGCCGGCTTAGGTTGTTATGCATTTTGCTTCAAGGCGAGCACTGCGTTTGCGAAATGATGGAGCATGTCAAGATGTCCCAAAGCCTAATTTCCCACCATCTTTCGGATTTGAAGCAGGTGGGGTTGGCAATGGATGAAAAAAGAGGGCAGAGAGTATATTA
>CAZEID010000004.1:0-13104 GCA_964512075.1 uncultured Candidatus Saccharibacteria bacterium
CTATTATAGTATATTAGTATATTATAAGTGAGGTTGTCAGAGAGGGATTCGGTAGATACTGCTTCCGGAGAGGAGAAAGAGAGTCCTTTCGTTATCCGAAACCCAAAGGTCCTTGAGATCCGAAAGAACATCCCCTTTAAACTGGCGGGAGAAGTTTCCGTTTTTCTCCAGCACGACCACCCGCTGTCCCCCCTTGTCCAAAACGTATAGGTGCTTCAGCTTTGGGTGGGTAAATACTTTAATCGGATCTTGGAAGGGAGTTGAAAGATTGGAAATTGTAAAGGGCTCTTGCTTCCCTCCCGCGAGACGGATAATCGTCCCATCCCGATTAAGCAACCAAATCTCGCCATCGATCGCCATGTCCACGACCTCCGCCATCGGAACCGCCTCCTTCACCCAGCTTACCGCCCGCGAGTAGCCCCCGGTTAGATTCCAAAACTTATAAATCTGCTCCTCCCCGGGAACCAGTAAGTAAATATTTCCTAAGTAAGTGCCCAAGGCCGTCGCTTTCGCAATCCGATCAAAGTCGACCGGCTTGTCAACTACCTTCTTGGCTAAGTGGATGCGGTAGAGATTATTATTTCCGCGAACGTAGAGAAAGCCCCCCTCGGCCGTAATCTCCGCAGCCCCAGCAAGCTGACCCTCCCCCAGCGCCGCGACTCGGGCGAGCTCACCCGGGAACGAGATCGCAAAGACGGTTTCCCGCTTCCCTTCTAGCGCATAAATTGTCCCCCCCGACCCGGAAACTGCCAACCCGTTAGCCCCCTCCCCTTGCAGAGTTAAGTCGTAAATTAGATTCTCCGCGGTTACGGGAGTAATCCTTTCAATGGCGTTATAAAGCTCATCCGCCCAAGTAAGAAGGGGTTCAATTTTGGAATGATCGGAAGAAAGCGATTGAGCGGTAGTTAGGTTCGCGCGAGCCTCGTCTAGTAATTCTTTCGCCCGCTCGTTAGAGAGACTCACGAGACCGGCCGCTTCTTCCAGATTCTGGCTGGCCACAGTCAGCAGGCGTTCGAATTCCGCCGCCCGATTCTTTTGGGTCCTCTGCCAAGTGGTAAAGGCAACCGAGACTAGAAGAATCAAGACTAGGACGGCGATCGCTCGCCGCAGGGTAAATCCTTTAACCCGAGTAGCCAACCCTCTTATCCCCTTCGCCGCGGCCCTTATCTCCGCCGCTCCGGCTTCTCGAGCAGGAACTTCCGCCGCCGCAGCCGCCCTTCTCTCCGCGACCAACTGCCGCCCGTGGGAGACCCGCCGCTCCCAAGCCGCGGCCAGTTGCCCCCTCCAATTGGCGGGGGTTTTTAAAGCGACTCCCAGCCCCTTCGCCCACCTCAAAAGGCTTCGCAACCATTGCTGGGATTGGCCCCAAATGAGGCGGGAGGAACGGGATTTTCGGACTGCCGCCTCCCGCGCCTCCCGCGAGAGACTCAACCGGAGCAAAAGTGCGGCAAAGCCAGGGACCCGACCCCCCTCGGCAAACTGCTTCTCCAAAAATTCGGTCCGCGGTAAATCTTCCGCGGGAAAATTCTCCGAAAAGGCGGGGGAACCTAGAATCAGCACGTCACCTTCCTCTAGAATCTGGGAACCGACGCTAACTGCTTCAGCTCCCTGGAGAAGATCAAACGTCTCTTCGCCTCGGCGAAAGTAAAGGGCGGGATGCCCCAGCCGGGCGTAATAAACCACCTCCCCCCGAAAAGCCGCGGCGCCCAAATCCAGGCTCATATTGGCGGAGATGGTTTGCAACTTCTCCCGCACGGCGTAAACTGCCCGTTCTAAGGCCTGAACCGGAGTTTCATCCTCTTCCGCGTAATACTCTTCGGCGAGCGTGTCCCAAACCAGTTTGCCGACAACCTCTGGGTCTTGGGAATGATCCGCGGTCAGGTCGACGACCGCAAAAAGTTGCCCCCTCTCGGGGGGAAACTCCTCACCTTCCGGCAATTCAACTTCAAAAACCTGAACAAACTTTCCGCGCTCTGCCGCGGGAGAGCCTTCGAGCTTGGCGACCTTGACCTCCAAGCCCTTCTTTTCCGGTTCAGCAACTTCCTGAGGCATCAGGATTATGATAGCAGAATGTCACTTAAAAGCGGGGCTGGTACAATCCGCACTGGCACAGTAACCAATATCGAACCGGTAAGTTTTGATCGCCAATGTCCCCCGCGAGCGCAGGTTGAATAGGTCCCGGAAATAGCGGCCGGAGAAGACATAAGTCCCATGCGCCCCAGAAACATAAATGGAGGCGGTGTTAGCCGGAACGCTACCGCCGATGTAAGTGGTTACCACGGCTGTGATGGAAGTCACAGGAGTGATTCCCAGTTCGGCAAGCTTGTCCCGAACTTGGGTCATGCTCCAGCCCCCCTTGTCGATTGGCGAGAGGTACTGCATATAAGGACAGTCTGAAGCTAACTGATAAGGTTGGTCGCCAGTCTTGCAAAGCAAAAAGGCATTGAAGGTATCCGCAAATTCCTCGGTTGTCATCCAAGGATTATACTGGCCGGGGGCGCCGGTCCGGTGTCCCCAGCCGGTGTGATACCAAGGAGAACCCCCAACTTGCTCGTAGGCCGTAGAGGAGTTGTAGAAGTCTTTAATCCCGTCCCGATACGTCCAGTAACTGACCCAAGTGGTTTTGGAGAGAGTGTACCCACCTGCGGTGGAGTGGTAGTAAGTTGGGAGGGGATTATTCCCGCCGACAACCATCCCCTTAGTGGCGTCCACCGCCTGCTGCCAGGCTGTCGCGTTGATCTCCTTCTTGATCACCTGACAGCTCTGGCTAGGGCAAATTGCTTTTCCCTGGAGCGCGTAGCGCAAGGCGTAAGTCCGCGCGGCGACGGCCTGGGCCTTCAGCGCCTCCGCGGGCCAAGAGGACGGCATTTCGTAAAGATGCTTGAGATAATCTTCAAAACTGTAAGTGTAATTGCTCCAACATTGGTTGTACTCGTTGCAACCGTTCACCTTAATGGTGGCCGGAATATTAGTTGCTTTGGTGGCGGAGATGCCGTAGTAGACCTGAAGGATTGTCTGGTAGCTCTGGCCTTTGAGCGCCCGCCCCCGCGCCCCATACTGGCTCATTCCAATCCGGTGAGGAAACCCGTAAGTCGCCACAAAGTAGGCGGGAGAGAAGCCGGGGGATGGAAGCGGTTCTGAAGCCGGCGGATTTTCACCCACCGTTTCGCTTCCCCCCGAAGCGGCAAACTTTTCCAAAATCAGTTGGGCCTGCTTGGCAGTGAGGTTTTTGATGGAAGACTTAACCGCGGCCAGTTGAGCCGAAGTTGAAGAAAGCTGGCGCTGCGAGGAAGCCAACCAAGCTTGATATTGGCTTCGGAGCGCTACTAACTTGTCCCGGATCCGCTGGGCCGCCGCTCGATTCTCCCTGAAAGTGTTCACATCGCCGGAAAGAAGATTGATCTTCCCTTTCAGATTGTCCAAACTCTCGTGATAGTACTGAATCTGACGGATAGAGTCGCCTAAATTAACCGAGGAAAAAACCACCTCCATCCAGGAGACGCGGCTCTGCTTATACAGGGAGCGCGCTAGCGCGTCCCGTTCCGCCTCCCAGCTCGCGAGCTCCGCTTCCTTGGCGGTAAGGTCTCTTTCAATCTGCGCCAGCTCCTTTTCCGCTGCCGCCAGTTGAGTGGAAACTTGGGAAAGCGAAAGCGAAGCGGAAGCAATATCCCGAGAAAGCTGTTGCTGACGCTTCTCCAGCTCCGCGAGCTGCTTCTTCTGCTGATTTAGCTGGTTAGTGACCTCGTCCAATTGATCAGCCCGGGACAAATTTGTCCCGATAAAGAAAACGACGAGAGAAAGCAGAAGAAGGAAGATAATCCTTAAGAGTTGGCGCATGTTGGGCAGAAAAACACTACCACCTATCATAACAGTTCTGTTAGAATCAGCTGAATTATGTCGGGAAGGGTAAAAAGAACGCCAAATCTGATTCTCAATGTTGGTGTTTTGGTAACGATCGCGCTTCTTCGGCCTGCGGTTTCCCTCGCCCTTGGAAGCTGCCCAGGAAACCAGTTCCCAACCCCCCTCGGGTGTGTAGAGCTGACGGCGGCCGGCTTTGGCGCCTGGATCTTGCGGCTTGGGATTAGCCTGGGAACTCTACTTGCGGTTCTCCTTCTAATTATCGGGGGATATGGCGTCGCCACTTCCGCCGGCAATCCGGAGAACCTGGAGAAAGCCAAATCCCAAATTACGGCCGCCATCGCTGGCCTCCTCTTTATCTTGCTATCGGTTTTGATTTTGAATACAATTGGGGGAGGAATCATCGGGATTCCATTTTTTCAATGATGGGAGGAGGTGAGCGTAGTGATTAAAAGAATTAAAACCGCAGTAATGAGCACCGCGGCTCTGGCCGCTTCCGCCTCGCCGGTTCTTGCCGAAATTGAGAACCCAATCCGAGCAAATACTCTGGCCGACTTAATCTCTGTAGTCTTCCAGGCAATTCTGGGAATTGCCGGAGCGTTGGCACTAGTACTGTTGGCCATCGGGGGAATCCAATACATGACTTCGGGTGGGGATAAGATCGCCGTTGAACAAGCTCGCGGAAGGATCACCGCTGCGGTCGTAGGGCTGATTGTGGTCTTCGGAGCCTGGTTAGTGATAAACGTGGTTGCTAACATTCTGGGAGTAAGAAATATCTTCTCTCCAGGGTTCTAATCCGAGCATGCTGAAACTAATTACTGCGCTCCTCGCATCTTTAGGAGGTTTGCTTGGAACTGCGGGTTTTGTGCTAGCAGCGCCGCGACCGCCATCTGGGACACTTAGCCCTGTTAATCGAGCAATTCAAGCCCTCGGGCGAATAGTTGGGGGCTACCAGTGTACTACCGAAGAAATTTCGGGGCTGGTCTGCGTGTTGGTAAACCTTATCAACAAACTCCTTGCCGCAGGCGGGCTAGTTGCACTTCTCTTCGTTCTGGTTGGGGGAATTCAATATATGATTTCGGGCGGGGATGAGAAAGCCATCACCACCGCCAAAGCCACCCTAACCTACGCGGTGCTGGGACTTTTGATTATCCTCGGCTCAATCTTATTGGTTAATGTTATCAGCGGCCCCTTATTGGGCGCAAACTTCTAACGCGATTCCTCCCGGCCAACCCGTCCAATTCTGTTAAGATTAGCCTGATGAAGGCCCCGATTGCCCACTTGTTGGCAGGGTTAACTATCGTTTCCGCGGTCCTGGTTGCGCCGACTATCGTTAGCGCCGCAATCAATGAGAACTGCGTCCGAAGAACGGGATCCCTAACAGAAGCGGAAGAACCGGTTATTGCTTCTGAAGCGGTTAGGGAGAGCATTTGTAATTTGCCTGGTGGAATTATTGGGCGTTTGGTTTGCACCATAGCGCACACTCTCCTTGATTTCCTGGACCTAACCGGTACCCTTGAACTGAACGACTCCGCCGTCCCCGCCGCCCTAGAAAAGGCGCGGAATCTCGCTCTCTCCGGAAAAGAAGCCACTGCCGGCGAGGATGATAGCCTCACCGGTTCCATCGCTAAAATGCTCCCTCCCCAATACCGGGAAAAAGACGTAACCGGGAAAGAAATTAGTCCCATCGAAGCCCTGACCAGAGCGGAGGGGGTACTTACTAACGGCGTGGTAGTTCTTAACAACGGTTCCCCCACCGCCCCCGTCCGTGGCGATATTGATCCCACTCAAACCAACGTTTACCGACTGATGAAAGGAGAAAATGCGGCCCCTAACGTTTCTGGATATTTTGCTGACATCGTTCCGGTCCTGGATCGATTCAGCTTTCTTCAACGCGCGCTAGTTCCGAACGCCGGCGATGCCCCGGTTCTTCCCGACACTTCCAAAGACTGCTCCCTGTCATCGGGCAAGGGTTCGGCCGCAGTGATTGCGCTATCGGACCCGAGCCGAGATGTTGCCTGGGACGCCCATAAAAACCCAAGTACAGAAGATCAAGAAACGCTCGCCGCCTACGGCGATTTGGTCGTTTCGAGCCGGGTCGGGTTCGTAAAAGACCTTTGGGAAAAGCTGGCCGGGAAAAGCGACCAACCCGGAGGGAGCGGCGTCTTTAGCGTGCTGCTACCCCCCGGAGAAGAATTCAAAGTTTCCGATGCGAAAGAATCGGGGATGGAAACTACTTACACCCCCCGCAACCTCATCAGTCAGATCCTAAGTGGAATCACAGGGAAGGATACGAATATCCCAATCGCTTACCTAGGAAATGTTAAGGGGGCGCTCGACTGCATCATTGACGGTCTGACTGCCCATCCCGCCTCCGCCCACAAACTCGCCTGCCAGCAAGCCCTAGAAACTCCGTTCGGTCCGGTCTCCTGCACGGACGAGGCCGTTCCCCTCGACTTCCCCAACACTGCCAGCAATGGGATCGCCCGACGGGCTTGGGAGATTGTCAATCGCTTGTATCAAGGTTTTTGGTGTTATTGGAACTGGAGCAAAGACGATTATCCGCAACTCTTCGACGAAAATGCCTACCGAAGAGATCCCAACCCGCCGTACCCTCTTCCCCCCGGCCACTCCGGGAACTTGTTCTGGTGCACCGAACTTGTCCGGCGCACCTACAATAACTTGAGTCTAAGTACTAATTCGGAAGAGATGGCAAGACAATTCGCAGGAGTGTCAACCGACATGAAGGTGCCTTGGAACTACGCTAGCGGAGGGAGATTTATCTCAATAAACAACGCTACTTGGCAAAATATTAGACCGGGCTACGTAGTCTTCTTCGTTGTTCCCGGCCCCACCGATTATCGGCTCAACCACGTCGGAATCGTTTACAGCGTTTCCCGAGACGGCCTAATGGTTGTGCAATCCAACGCCGCAACCAAATCTCTACTTATCCCAGTGAACGACAACGGGAGGATTTCCAGTACCGTAGGTAATTTCCGGGTGATGGGCTTCGGCCAACCATGAAACTACCCGACATCAATCCTAAAATAATCACTGCAGCGGTGATTGGGGTTTCAGTCTTCCTTTTGATTGTCTTTATCGTGGGCCGACTTACACCAAGCCCAGAAGAATACCCCGCCATTGCAAGTACCAGCCCCCTGGACCAAAGCGAAGGGGTAATCCTCACCCTTCCAATCAGCATCTCCTTCGCCGAGGAATTATCCCGCCAGCAACAGGCCCACATCTCAATTAGCATCACTCCGGAGTTGGAGGTATCCCAGAAATGGACCAATAACCATACTCTCGAACTCACCCCCGCCCGATCACCCGAAAGCACTACCACCTATACGGTGGTAATCTCCTACAAAAACAGAAAGATTCATTCTTTCTCGTTCGAGACCGCCACCAAAACCCCAGAAGAAATCGCCGAAGGGAATCGCCAGCAGGCCGAGGACGACTTTCTATTTGCGCAAGAAGAAAAGAAATTTTATGAAACCCACCCCTGGTATTCGAAACTCCCGATCGAAACCGCGGACTACGTCATCGTCTACAACTTTGAGAAGAACGCTTTTCGCATCCGCCTTACCCTAGGAGACGGAGTGCTCGGAGCCGAACTTAAGGCCGCCGAAAACCGGGCTTTACAAGACCTGGAAAACATCGGAGTAGATTTGAAAAAGTACGATTACTACGTCGTTACAGAGTAAATTAAATACTCATCGACTGATGCGCATCGGGTAATCAGGCCAGGAGCAACGACTCACAAAACGGAAGGCCCCATCCCGGATGTTTGCGAGGTATTGCCTCCCCAGAGCAATCGCCTCATCCGAGTCGCAATTACCAACGCGGTATATAATCATAAACGCTTCCATCAAAGGGAATTGATCAAAACACCGGGAGTAACTGGGATTGAACGGATGGCTGGCGATATAGTTGAGAAACCCGGTAATCTGGGCCGTAAAACCCTTCCCGGCTAGGGCCGGAACGCCAAAATCTTGCGGCGGTTCTCCCAATCGCTCATAGAGGGCGTAGTTGGAGGCATTGCTTTCATTTAGCCAAATTGCCATCGCAAAGTCCGGGCGCACCCCCGCCGCTTTAGCTTTAGCAATTACATCGTGATAGCACTCCTCGACGTGATTCTCACCAGGGTTAACTCCCGGACCCCAATTGTCTGCCACGCCCTTTACTACCTCCAACGGAAGCACGCAAGCGTCCGTGGCAGTAGCGGTCTGGTCGCAATCTAATTCGGTCGCAACGGTCTCCCAAGGGTAGGGGGTGTTGCTGAGGATGATTGAAATGAAGGTAACAATTGCAATCGCACCCAGGACAAAGACGGCAAACGCTCCTACCAACGCATAGACAACTATCTTAAAGATGCCCCCCAGCTTCGAGAGCACGTCCTCCGCCACAAACTGCACCATGGCTCCCAAGGCGGCGCCGAGAGCGTTACCGATAACGGGGACTTCGGAACCCAAGACCCCCCCGATCCAGGCCAGAATACGCTTGAGTCCAATCTTCTCAATCAACTTCTTAAGAACGTCTCTGGTTAATTTGTTGCGGAGCCGCTTGAAAGCCTGCTGAGCATCAAAAAGAGCTTGAGCGACTTTGTTCAACCCCAGAGGACTTAGAACTCTGGCAGAAATCCAATCTGCGGCCTTAGAATACCTGACGAACTCTTTGACCCGGGACCACCCGTAAACTTTAACGACCCCCCAAACCCCATCCTTACGATAAACCTTCAGGAAGTTGAGGGTCGCATAATGGATATTTCGCGCTTTCCAATACCGCCAAAATTGGCCGGCGGGCGTATCGGCCAGCGGTGCTCCTTTCCTGACAAGTGCGTCGAACTGCCGGATCAGCTCCGCCCGATAGGGCTCGGAACTTCTCTTGAAATCCTCTTGAACCTTATCTGCGTAGGCCCAGAGATCGTTAGCCCGGCGGAAGTTTCCCGCTTTTTCTAATTTTGTAGCTTCCGCAAGGGTCCGAGCCAAAACGCCCTCCTGCCACTCGGCATCTTTCAAAATATCCTCAAACCGATAACCAGCAACGGTAGGGGGGAAGCCCGCCGAAGCCGCGTAGCGCTGAAGCTCTCGACCCATCAACAAGATCAGCCCTGGATTCTCCTCTACACCCTTCGCGGACAACCGGCGGAGGGCATCTACCCCGGTACTTTTCCGGCTGTTCCAGCGCTTAATAGCTTGCTGAGTCGACTCCGGGACCAAGGAGGTGCCATCCGGAGCTACCCAAACCCGGTTGTAGAGGTAATTCCAAGTGCCAGCGTCGATTTCCTCCTTAACAACGTCGGCGATTGGAACCAAATCCTTCCACTCGGTTTTAAAAGTAGCGCCAACCACTTTGGCGGTCGTTCGAAATGGGTCAGAAATAAGTTCGGGGAGGCCAATTTTTACTGGCGCGGGCACGCCCGGGGCATAGCCCGGGCGCTTAGCGCTCTTGGCCGTAAAGGCGTCCTCGATATCGCTTTTTATAAACTCCCCAACCCGAGCGGGAGCATTCAGTCCCTCCAAAACATCGTCAATCCCATCTAAAACCTTCCCTAAAGCGGGGTCGGATTTCGAGCCCCCACCCCCGGCTGAAGACGGTCGGCGGCGCTGGTTAGGCAAGAAAAAGTTAAAGACGCTCTGGAAAACTGCCATCGCATAAATGTTATCACTCCTCAAAGGAAAGAATCCGTGGGTAAATTGTTTCTTCCTCGCTCCGCTCGAAAGCACAAATAGCGGTCCCTTCGGGATGCGCCATTTGACTACTTGATCTGGTTTCCCTACAATGAAACTGAGTAAATGAAGAAGCACATCCGCTTGGCTATCCCGGCCCTCCTTCTTGTTCTTTTCGGCTTCGCCACTCCCGTCCGGGCAGGAGTCCTTGGTGAACTTTGGGAAGGAGTTAAATGCGTCGCGGATATTAACTGTACCGTTACGGCCGCCGCAGTCGCTGGCCAGAATTTTATGTTTCGGACCCTGATCGGAAAGGAATTTGAGGGTCAGTACGAACTTCAAGATGAAGATTTAGATAATATGATGTCCGGAATTTGGCAAAACGGCCTGGTGGGAACAGCCAGTGAAATTGGTGCCCTGGCTTACGCCTCCCCCCCACCAATCCACTTCGCGGACTACTTCAAAGCGAAGCTCGCAAACAATCTTCTTTCCTCTCCCGCCAGTGCTCAAACCACTTTTGGAACATTCTTTCTCAGCCCCGTCCGCCACATCTGGGAAGATATGCGAAATATTGCCTATGGGTTGTTCATTGCGGTAATGGTTGTCACCGGCTTTATGATTATGCTCCGCCGAGAAATATCGCCTCGGCTAGTTGTGACTTTCACTAACGCTCTCCCGCGAATCATAATGGGCCTAATTTTAATCACGTTTTCCTTTCCCTTGATAGGTCTTATCGTTGACGTGGGGGTGGTCTTCGCCAGTGAGGTGGTAGGAGGGGTTGTGGCCACCCAACTCTCCGGTCTATCTGATATCCTCGCGCGAAACGCGGAGGCCGGGGGACAAATTGGTAGCGCCGCGGAAGCGGTCTCAGCAGTTCTACCGGTAATTATTGGCCACTACATCAATTACGTAAGAAACCTGATTTCCAATCCCCCGCAAGTTTTTATCTCCCTACTCCTTATGGGCGTGTTTGCCCTCGCTGCTGTAGTCACCTTCGGCCTGACAGTGTTCCGCGTAATCATCGCTTACGCTTGGCTGCTAGTCTATACCATCTTCTCGCCTCTTCTAATCTTGTTCGGGAGCTTGCCGGGACAGGAGGGTCAAATCACTAATTTGGGAAAAAAGATTGTGGCGAAGACACTTACCTTCCCAGCCTTCGTCTTCTTTACGGGATTAGGGCTGTTCTTTGGCAGTAAGGCAATCTTTGGAGAGATTAACTTCGAAGCAGAGATTGGAAATTGGGGAAATCTTTCCACGGTCTTGGGAGGATCTAAATTGATTTTTAGCGCCGGAATCTTGGGGTCGCTTTTGTCTTTGATAATGTTGGCCGCCGCCTGGAAGGCCCCGTCCATGATCGAGGAGGCGCTCGGGGTCGGTGCCAAGCCCAAAAAGAAATAACCCCAGCCTGGGTTGTTAACCACAAGCTGGGGTCTTGATCATCCCACCAATCTCCCCCCTAACAGCGAGATCAGGAAACGCAAAACCAGTCTCCCAATCTCATTGACGGTTTCGTGAGGGACAGCGGCGAACGCTTGATTCATCTGCTGCTGAACCTCCGGCGAAACCGGCGCCACCAAGAACAGCGCGAAGAAGGGCAGAAGTAGCATGATCGCCACGACCGCGCCCCCCAGAAAGATCAGAAGTGCAATAATCAGAAACGCGATCACCCAACCGCTAGTCTTGGCCCGCGGCAGGGGAAGCGCGACCGGAGTGGGAGTCCGGCGGGCCTTGCGCCGCTTCTTGCGCTTGGGCCAGTGCGCCTTGGCAACCGTCTCGATTACCCCTCGAACTTTCTTCCGGAACGGGGACTTCCGGCGGCGGCTCTTGCGGCGCGACGATACCATGTTCCGCGCCAGGGTAAGGTTTCGTACAACCAGGTAAGCTACCAACACCACAGCTACCAAAGCCCAAGAAGCAACGACGAAGCATAAAAGAACCTGACGGTCCATCAAAACACCTCCTTCCCTTAGGGGATGTGGTTTAATTGTTAATAGTTATAGGATACCACAGAAACGGTGAGAGATCAATCGTTCCGAGGAATCCCTATTTTTGTTTAATTGGTTGGTTCAACCGATTTAGCTGCCGCCATAATGCTTTGATCAGAACCACAAGGATCAGAATAATAACGGGGGCGTAGAGCACCACACCCGACAGCCAATCCGAGTCCTCAAAGACTTGGGGATCGATCACCCCGAGCAGCAACAATGCACCCAGTACCACTTTTATAAAAATTTGATAGAGAGAAAGACCAATCCAAAAGAGAATTATAAGCCCGCACGTGGCCCCCACGGAACGTTTGGGCTTCGGAACAACCGGCGGCGGGGGCGGTGGTTCGGGAGGCAAAGCAACTGGCGCAACCCTCGGTAGGGCTTGAAGAACATAGATACGCTCTTTCTCGGGGGAAGTCGGACGAATATATCGGTGGCGGCCGCAGTAGTCGCAGGGGACCCAACCCTCCCGACCCTCAAATCGAAATGGCGCTCCGCACCCCTCACAAAAGAAGGTGTCCACAAATCACTCTCCCTTCCTGTGTATTCGCGAGGATAAGTGCTAGCTATAAGTTAACACAAAATCGGAAAGAATCAATTACTATTCCCGATCTCTCCCGAAATCTGCTAACCTAACTTTAGAGCTAGAAGCAAAAGGCGAAAGGCAAAACGTTTAGCGTTTAGCTTCTTAGCTTTTAGCGGCGATTATGGCTGAAGAACCGCTTACAACTAAACAGCATCCGGTCCCCCAGCAGGTTTTTGGGGTCCAGTTCAAACTAATTGGGGACTTGACGATTCGCCAGTTTGCAATCCTGGCGATCTGCGGCTTCTTCGCCTACGCCTTCTTTGCTTCCAACCTCTTCATTCTCTTTCGCCTGCTGATCTCCGCCGCTTTCCTCCTCACCGGAGTTGCTTTTGCTTTCGTCCCTGTCCAAGACCAACCTCTCGACCAATGGATCGCCGCCTTCTTCCGGGCGATCTACGCCCCGACCCGCCGCGTTTGGCAGAAAAGCCGCGCTCCCGTGGAATTTCTTGTCCTGGAAGTTCCCAAAATCACCCGGATAGAAGAGCCGGGCCTTTCACCGGAAGAATCCCGCCGCCGGTTGGAGAGCTACCTTAAAACCATCCGAGAGCAGCGGGAGCTAAGCCCCCTAGACCTCACTGAACAGCAGTACTTAGATTCGATCCGGACCCTTGCCCAGCGGGTGACCGGAGTCGGAGCTCCGCCAGTTCCAATTACCCCCAAACCAGCCCCGCCGACTCCGGCCTTGACGCTGGAGGAAGTAATTGCTAAACCGCCCCCGCCCGCCCCGGCGGAAGAGGTAGAAGCTCCTCGCCTCAAGTTTGTGGAGGCGGAGCGGATTGAGGAAAAACCCTCCCTAGCTTCGGCCGTAAACTTTGCCGAGCCGGTCTATAAGGTCCAGCGGGGAAGAGTCGCTAGCTATTTCGCCGCTCGGCGGAATGTCCGGGCGGGCCGACGCCTCACCCCCTTGGCCATCGCGGGGACAACGGTTTATGCGCCCGCCCGGGAGCAAGTGATTGCCCCCGAGCGGGCGCATAAACCGTTGTCCCCGCGATGGCCAAGGGGG
>CAZEID010000005.1:0-23436 GCA_964512075.1 uncultured Candidatus Saccharibacteria bacterium
CTCTTTATTTTGGCCGCTGATGAAAAAGGGTGGGGGAGGGGAGCCGGCCGGGAGAGTGGCCGAGGAAATTAAGAGGAAATTTGGCGAATTTGGCGCATTCCGAGAGCAGTTTTCGGCCGCCGCCGCCGGGGTTTTCGGGAGCGGCTGGGCTTGGCTGGTGGTGGATAAGTCCGGTGATTTGGCGATCATCACTACTCCCAATCAAGACAGTCCGGTTTCGGTGGGGCAGAAACCGCTTCTGACCTTGGATGTTTGGGAGCACGCTTACTACCTCAAGTACCAAAACCGCCGAGCCGATTACATCGAGGCCTGGTGGAACGTTGTGAATTGGGAACAAGTCGAAAGCAATTTCTCCTCCTAGTTGAATACTTTGGTCTTAGTTTGCGGGGATCTTGGGATTATCGGCCGAATCTTCTTTCCCGTCTTGAATAGTCCCGAAGGGCCTGCTGGAGTTCCGGTTTCTTAAAACCCGGCCAGAATTTTTTGCTGAAGTAGAACTGGGAATTGGCCGTGAGCCACATCATGAAGCCGGCCGACCAGTGGGGTTCTCCGCCGGTTCGGATGACTAAATCTACGTCCGGCAAATTTCCGGTCCAAAGGGCTTTTTTAAGATTCTTAGCGTCCACCGGCTTTTTCGCCCGGCGCAGTTTCTTCAAAGCTTCTAGCATTTCGCGCCGCCCATCGTAAGCCAGCAGAACAGTGAGCTGCCGGTCCTTGAATTTTTTGGTTTGGTTTTGGAGGGTTTCAAGGAGCTGGCAAAGTCTGGGCTCCTTTTTGAGAAATTCTTTCCATCTTCCTAGGAAGCGCACCCGGACTTTCCGACGGGCGAAGTTGCCGGTCCTCAATTGGTGCTCCAGCTCCCGTCCCGCAAAAGCGAGGAGTTTTTGAACCTCTTGGGGGTCCCGCTTAAAGTTGTCTTCGGATCCGCCCCAAAAAGTGAAATAGGGGATTCCTAGGTCGAAAACGGCCGCGACGATCTCGCGAAATCTTTTCGCGCCCTCGCGGTGCCCTTCCCAGGGGGAAGGCGGCGCGCCCGGGCCCAGCGGCGATTTCCATCTGGGATAATGGCAAGATGGCTGGGGAGTCGGTTTTTTGTTTTCTGAGTTAGGGTTAGCACTGGTCGGGGTGCGGGGAATTGAACCCCGTACCTCTCGCACCCCATGCGAGCGGTCTACCGATGACCTACACCCCGTTCTCTAGCGTCTAATTCCACCGCCCCGGGTGGGCTCCCGATGTTTCGCGCTCTGCGCGAACAGTAATGCTCCTCCGTGGGCACTACTGGTTTCCACCCCGATCGCAACTGCCCAATTCTACCTGCTTCTCCTTGCGTTTTCCAATTTTACGCCTTATAGTTAGGTAAATCCTGGAGAAGAGAGGAGGCGGGGATGGTCCTTCGGCGGTTTCGGTTTGGGGCGGGCTCCCGGGAGATTTTTCGGGAGGCCCGGCATCGGAACGCCATGGTAGCTACTTGGCATTTCAGCAACCTCGGCGTAACCGTGGGAGAGCTTATTGAGGCGGATTGTTCGGGGGGAGGAGTTTTTCTGCTTAAAGTAGTCGGTTGCGACGACTATTTTCTGGACCAAGTTCCGCCCGAGGCCGCCGCCCGGTTGGGTTTTGACAGCCCTGCCGCTTTTTGCGAGCGGGTTCATCGGCAGTTTCCTAGTTGCCGCGAGGATGAAGTAGTCAGCGTGATCCAATACCGCGTTTTGGCTCAGCGGGGTGGGGGATGAAACCGGTGCTACTGGTGGTTCTGCAGTGCCCTTGGAGGAGGACTAGTCCGTCGAGGGGTTGGAATTCCCGGGCTTGGCGCCGGGAATTGTGGTCCTCGCGCGTCGGAGTCCGCTTGCAGGAAGCGTTGCCTCGCGAAATCTTCAAAGTGGTGGTCTGCGATGCTAACCCCACCTTAACCGGTTCGCCGGATGAGATTTTTCCCAATGACCGGGTACGCCTCTGCCGATTGATTCAACGCATTCGGCCGGACGTCGTTCTGGCCGGCGGGAGCCTCGTCCGGAAGGTCGTGGGTGAAATATCACCCGGTGTGCCGGTAGTGACGATTAAGTCTCCTGCCTATCGGTTGCTTTCTCGTCGGAAGGCGGCTGAGATTAAATCCCAATTGGTGCAGTTGGCAATTGAGCTTCTTTCGAGGCGCTGAACGCCGAATTCGATTCAGCGCCTCTCCCTTTTCTTGCAATTTTTTCCCAAAGGCATTACCATCAAGAAGATGCCGAAGAAGGCCCCCGCAAAAGAAACTTCACTTAAGCCCGCTAAAACTCAGGCGCTGGAGAGCGCGATTGAGCAAATCGAAAAGTCTTTCGGCCGGGGTTCCATTATGAAATTGGGGGAGCAGGTCGCTTCCCATGTAGGGCAGGTTTCCGTGATTCCCACCGGTTCTTTTGGGTTGGATTTGGCTTTGGGGGTAGGGGGGATCCCCCGAGGAAGGGTGATTGAAATTTTTGGGCCGGAGGCCTCCGGCAAAACAACCCTGGTTCTGCACATGATTTCTCAAGTGCAAAGGGCGGGAGGAACCGCGGCGTTTGTGGACGCCGAGCATGCTCTCGATCCGGCTTACGCGGAGAGAATTGGGGTGAAGGTAGACGACCTTTTGCTGTCCCAGCCCGACACTGGCGAGCAGGCCCTGCAGATTACCGAAACCTTGGTGCGTTCCGGCGCCGTGGACCTGGTAGCGATTGATTCCGTGGCCGCCCTAACCCCCCAGGCCGAGATCGAAGGGGAGATGGGGGACCAGCACGTCGGTCGGCAAGCTCGCCTGATGTCACAAGCGTTGCGGAAGTTGGCCGGAGTGATTTCAAAGACCAACTCGACCGTGGTCTTTACCAACCAGATTCGGCAGAAGATTGGAGTCTTGTTTGGCAACCCGGAAACTACCCCGGGCGGGTTGGCGCTAAAGTTTTACTCTTCCGTTCGCTTAGATATCCGCCGGATTGCGACTCTAAAGCAAGGGGAAGAAGCGGTCGGCTCGCGCGTCCGGGTTAAGGTGGTCAAGAACAAAGTCGCGCCGCCGTTCCGCCAAGCCGAATTCGATATCGTTTTTAATAAAGGGATCGACCGTTGCGGTGAGGTAGTGGATTGGGGAGAGAAGTACGCCGTTTTGGAAAAGACCGGCGCTTGGTACGAGTTTCGGGGCAAGCGCTTAGGTCAAGGGCGAGAGGCAACTTGCGATTTTATTCGGGAAAATCCGAAGGTGGCCGAGGAGATCGAAGAGGAAATTCGGAAAAAGGTAAAATAAAATGGTTGTAGAGATGGGAAAAAATGGAAAAACACCCAATCAAAGATCCTTCTCAAGATCCCCGAAATTTGGGGAAGTTACCCGTTGAGGAGCTAAAAGAAAAGTATCTCGAAGCCCTGGAGAAGGTCTCTTCGCTATCCCGCGAAGACGCCCGTAGGATGCTTCTAAAGGAATTGGAGCAGGAGCTTGAGGGTGAAAGGGCCAAGAGAATTGCCGAGGTGGAAGAGAGTCTCAAAGCCGCGGTCGAGGACCGGGCTCGGGACATTCTCGTCTCGGCGATGGAGCACGCCGCCACTAATTACGTGGCCGAATTCACCGTCTCCGTGGTGGAACTCCCATCCGAGGAATGGAAAGGGAAGATCATTGGAAAGGAAGGCCGGAACGTGCGGGCGTTTGAGCGAGCAACGGGAGTAGAGCTGGATTTGGAAGAGTCCCCGACCACGGTGCGGATTTCCTCCTTCGACCCCGTTCGCCGCCATATCGCTCGGTTGGCCTTAGAGCGGTTAATTAAGGAGGATCGTTTCCAGCCGGAAAGCATCGAGGCGGCCGTCGCGCGCGTGAAGGGAGAGATTGATCAAGAAATTCGCCGGGAAGGGGAGCAGTTGGCGCTCGAGGCGGGGTTGGGAGGGCTTCCCGCCGGGATCATTGAACTGCTCGGCCGGTTCAAGTTTCGGACTTCTTACGGTCAGAACTTAGCTAAGCACTCTTTGGAGATGGTTAAAATCGCGGGGTATTTAGCGGCCGAAGTTGGCGCCGACGTGGAGTTAACCAAAGCGGCCGCCCTCTTTCATGACATTGGCAAAGTCGCCACGACCGAGTCGGACGAGCCGCACGATGTTTTGACGCGCAAGATTTTAGAGCGGTTCGGCTTCCCGGAGAAGCTAATCAATGCCGCTGCTTCGCACCACGATCGCGAGGAGCGAAGGTCGGTCGAGGCGGAACTGGTCTACATTGCCGATGCGATCTCCGGTTCCCGCCCCGGGGCGCGCTACGAGGATGTCGAGGGCTACATTAAAAGGATTACGGATTTGGAAAGAATTGCCAAGTCTTTTGCGGGGGTGGAAGACGCTTACGCCATCTCGGCCGGCCGGGAGCTCCGCGTCATCGTCAAGGCCCGCGAGGTTTCGGACGAACGCGCCGCGCAGTTAGCGCGGGAGATTGGGCAGCGACTTCGCCAAGAGGTGGTTACTCCCGGGGGTGTTAAGGTCGTGGTGATTCGGGAGTCTCGTTTTGAGGAGCAAGCATAGTTCGCCAGAAGCGGAGGGCAGATAGCGGATGGCCATAGGCAAAAAGATGAAAATGCTTTTCATCGGTGACATTGTCGGAAAGCTCGGCCGGCGAACGGTCGCCCAGGTGTTGCCGGATCTGCGGAGAAAAGAGGGGATTGAGTTTGTCTTAGCCCAGGCCGAAAACGTAACCCACGGGAGGGGAGCGAAACTGGAACACTTGCGAGAGTTAATGAAGGCGGGGGTGGATTTTTTCACAGCGGGTCCGCACATCTTTTACTTGGATCCGGAGGAGCCTTTCTCCGATCCCACAGTTCCGATTATCCGCTCTTATAATCTCCCTCCCTCCGCTCCGGGATTAGGATTCAAGGTTGTGACGGTGGAAGGGCGAAAAATTGCGATTTTGAGTCTGCTTGGTCTAGGGAGTTTAGGGGAGGAGTTGGGAGAAGATGAGCGCAACCGCCGTTGGCTGAACGGGGAGGTGGCCAATCCTTTCGAGGCGGCTCCGATCGCTTTGGGGGAGATCTCCTCCTTTAGTCCCGACCTAATTTTAGTGGACTTCCACGCCGAGTGGACTTCCGAGAAGCGTGCGCTGGGCTTTTTCCTGGATGGGAAAGTGAGTGTGCTCGCGGGGACCCACCAGCATGTTCCTTCGGCCGACCCGGTGATTCTTCCCAAAGGAACGGCTTACGTTACCGACCTGGGGATGGTGGGCGCCCGGGATTCGGTTCTGGGAGTGGAAGCTGAAATCATCATCTCCCGGCTCGCTAGCGGTAATCCGCTACCTTTTAAGTGGGTCGAGCGGGGACCCGCGGTCTTTAATTCGGTTTTGGTGGAAGTGGGGTCCACCGGTCCGGTGAGCTTTATTAAGAGGATTGATTTGGAGGTGAGATTAGATTGAACAAGACTGCCGTAATTTACGACGTGGCGCGGGAGGTCGGACTGCCTTTTGCCCGGGCCGAAAAGATTGTGAACTCTTTTCTGGGTGTAGTGGCCCGGGGCCTCGCTAATGGAGAACGGGTCACCCTAACCGGTTTTGGCACTTTTGAAGTGCGGAAGCGCAAGGCCCGTTTAGGAAGGGTTCCTCGGACGGGACGGCGGGTGACGATTCCGGAGCACTTGACGCCGGCCTTCATTGCCGGAGTAGGTTTGAAGAAGCAGGTGGAGGGGAGATAGCGCTTCTTGCTAAACTAGCTTCCGATGGACAAGCGCTACGAAGTAACCCCCCGCACCATCATCTTCGGTTTGACGATTTTGGCAGCGGTTTGGGTGTTGGTTCAGATCCGGTTGGTCGTGGTTGCAGTTTTCATTGCGCTGGTCCTTAGTTTGGCGCTGAATCCGCTGGTGGTTAAGCTCCGCGGTCGAGGAATCCCGCGGCCGATCGGAGTCTTTTTAGTCTTTTTGGTTTTCCTTTTGGTTTTAGGGGGCTTATTGGCCTACGGTTTTACGCCGCTGGTCAATCAAACTGGTAAGTTCATCCTTAGTCTTCCCCAGTTTTTAGAGCCAATTTTGAATCGGCTGGGACCCTTGCCGTTCGCCGAGGAGTTACAGCAGCAGCTAGTTTCGCAAGCGACACTTCTCTCCGCGAACATCTTAACGATTGCCGGGAAAATTGTCTCGAATATTTTCTTCCTTTTGACTGTGATGTTTCTAACTTTTTACCTGCTTTTGGATTGGGAGAATCTTTTGAATCGTTTTGTGGGGATGCTGAACGTGCGCGCGAAGGAGCGTGTTCGGCGACTGGCGGAAGCAATGGAGCAGCACTTGGGGGGATGGCTCCGGGGGCAGTTAATCTTAATGCTCGCGGTGGGAATTTTGGTTTATTTAGGGCTCTTGGCCTTGGGGGTGGAGTACGCGGTGCCGTTGGCAGTGATCGCCGGTTTGCTGGAGATTGTTCCAGTGATCGGGCCGATTCTCTCGGCGATCCCGGCGCTGGTTGTTGGTTTCGGCACCTCCCTGTGGTTGGGGGTTTGGATTGCAATCCTTTACTTGGTGGTGCAGCAGCTGGAGAACTCGCTGATTGTCCCCAACGTGATGGGAAGGGCGGTGGGCTTCTCGCCTCTAGTAACTTTGTTGATTTTGTTTGCCGGGGGACAGCTTTTCGGCATCGGGGGGGCGGTTCTGGCGATCCCCGCGACAATTCTCCTATCGCTTTTGGCTCGGGATATCTTGATTTGGAACCACCAGCGCTCCCGCTAACTTTCGGCCGTTGAACTAAAAAATCCGCCGGCGGCGGATTTTTTAGGGCTTGGGAAATTAGTAAGCCTGATTCTGTTTTGCCAAGTTTGCTTGGCTAGACGGTCATCTCTCTAGGCTCCATCTTTGCACCCGGCTTTTGTTGGCCAAAAGTTGTCATCAAAAGCACTGGCGAGCCACCTAGGGTGCGTTCGTGGATTGCTCCAGGTGGGATTGCCCGTTTCACTCTCGAATCCTGCCTCGCGCCGCGTTTGAAGCGATTGCGAAGTTTAGATCCAAGCTCGTCTCTGTTGCTCTCAGGTTCGGTCAGTTCCGAACCTGTTCCCGGCCGCTTTCGCGGCGGGACACCAGCAGTCACCTGTCGGGCCTTACGGTCCGTCCCTTGCTCTCCGGAGTCAGGACTTTCCTCCCTTGCGGGCGACCGTCCAATTTCCCAAGCGCTTATATTTTAACACGGAATCTTGAATTTCTCTAGGTCTACCCAAGACCGATTCCTCGGTTAATCTAGCGCGGCCTTTACGGGCGTGATAATCTGATAGGCAAATGCTGGCTAAGATCACCTCCGTAGCGACAGTGGGGTTGGACGCCCTAACGGTGAAGGTTGAGGTTGATATTGAAAAGCGGGGCTTTCCGGCTTTCACAGTGGTGGGATTGCCTGACAAGGCGGTGGAGGAGAGCCGGGAGCGCGTCCGCTCTGCGATTGTAAACACTAAGGCGAATTTTCCCAACTATCGAATTACAGTCAATTTAGCTCCGGCGGATTTGAAGAAAGAGGGCTCCTACTACGATTTACCAATTGCCCTCGGAATTCTTTTCGCTTCGGGGCAATTAATTGGAGAGGTGGAAGATGCGATCGTTTTAGGGGAGTTGTCGCTGGATGGGTCCCTTCGGCACACTCCGGGGGTCTTGCCGGCGGCGCTTTTGGGGAAGGAGAGCGGCTTTCGCCGGATATTTCTGCCGGCGACGAATGCCGCCGAGGCCTCGGTGGTTCATGGGATCGAAGTTTACCCAGTGAGGACGCTTTTTGATCTTATTCAACATTTCCTGGGGGTTAAGCCCATTTACCCGGTGAAGCACGCGGAGGTGGATGAGTTGATTAAGGAAGAGGAGTTCGAAGTTGATTTGGGGGATATTTTAGGGCAGGAGCAGTCCAAACGGGCTTTAGAGATTGCGGCTGCGGGAGGGCATAACTTGCGGATGGCCGGACCGCCCGGCGCGGGGAAAACGCTGCTTGCGCGGGCTCTTCCTTCGATTATGCCCCGCCTTACTCCAGAAGAAGCTTTGGAAGTAACCAAAATTTATTCGATTACGGGGGGTCTTCCGGTCGGCGAGGCTTTAATTAAATCTCGGCCATTCCGTTCTCCTCACCACACCACCTCTCGGATTGGCCTGATCGGTGGGGGAACTCGTCCCCAGCCGGGAGAAATTTCTCTGGCTCATCGGGGAGTGCTTTTTCTGGACGAATTTCCAGAGTTTCCCCGCCACGTTTTGGAAGCTTTGCGTCAGCCGTTGGAAGATGGGATAGTGACGGTTTCTCGAGCCGCAGGTTCGGTTACTTTTCCCGCGAAGTTTATTTTGGTGACGGCGGAAAACCCCTGCCCTTGCGGTTACTTGGGCGACCCGCGGAAATCTTGCATCTGCACTGCCCATCAGATTGCGCAGTATAAAAAGAAGATCTCGGGGCCGATTTTGGATCGAATCGACCTCCACTTAGAAGTTCCGGCAGTGCGGACGGAAAAGCTAATGACGACCTCCCCGTCTGCCGAAAATAGTCTTCAAGTTCGGGCTCGAGTCCAGCGGGCCCGCGATCGTCAGCTCCAGCGCTTTGAGGGGAGGGGGATTTTCTGCAACGCCGAAATCTCCGCTAAAGCCGTCCGCCAATACTGCCAAGTTACGGCGGAAGCGGAGGTGTTAATTCGACAGGCGGTTTCGCAGATGGCGCTATCGGCTCGGGCCTACCATAAGGTTTTGAAGGTTTCTCGCACGATTGCGGATTTGGCGGGGGCGGAGGTGATTCTCCCCGAGCACGTCGCCGAAGCGCTTCAATACCGCCCCCGAGAGGAGGTCTAGCCCAAGTTGCCATCGGGATTTAGATGAAGGGGAGGCGGCTTCGGAGTAAGTACAGGATTAAAATTATAAGGAGGGCGAAGAGCGATAGCCCTCCTGTCTTAGAGAGGTCTTTTTTAATGAACTGGGGATCGACGCGTTGAATCCCTGCTTTTTCCAGGTTCTTAGGGAGAGGTTTGGTCTTAGGTTCCACGGTCTTTCCCGCCGGAGGAGTGACAATTGGCGGGGGAGCGGGGGAGAACTCCCTCCTTTGAGCTTTGAGAGCTTCCAGCTGCCTCCTTAGGCGCGAGAGTTCTTTTTCTTGTCGGGTTTTCCTTGCCACAATTTGATGTTAGCACTTCCGGTTCCCTTGAAAGCCGATAGTCAAGTTTGGTATGTTGAGTAATGAAAGGACGCGATTTAAGATCGCTATCCTGTTTACAGGATGCGCGAACGACTGAGTAAATTCTGGTCCGCTTTCCGTTACTGGCTCCGGACTCACCGGCGGGGGATTTTTTTGGCTTTTTGGTTCGTCCTCTCCTTGGCGGCGGGAGGGGCTTATTATTTTCTAGCCCAATATTTTTCTCTGCCGATGATTAACCCCCTTGGTTCCTCTAGCGCCGAGCCTTCGATGGTATTGGCGGATCCGATTACTAAGGAAACGGTTCACCCGATCAGCGGTATCTACTCCTCCGAGAGCGAATCTGCCCGCTGGAAGGCGCGCCGGCCGCTGGCGGTGATGATTGACAACCATCAATTGGCCCGTCCTTACCAGTTTAATCTCCAAAAGGCCGATTTAGTTTACGAGGCCGTCGCGGAGGGAGGCATTACCCGGTTTTTGGCAATTTTTCACAGTCAAGATGTTGAGAAGTTGGGACCGGTTCGTTCTTCTCGAGTCTACTACATTGATTGGGCGCTGGAGTTTCCGGCCTACTATGCGCACGTGGGTGGAGCTTCAACACCGGGTCCTGCGAATATTCGTCCTTATATTACTGCTCACAAGGTTTTGGACCTCGACCAATTTCGGTTAGGTTCTCCCACTTACACTTTCGGCGGCAACGTGATGTTGGGGAGGACGGTTCTTTCCCATATCAATTACACCTCTACCGCCAAGCTTTGGACGGCGGGGAGCAATCTCTACCCCGGGACAAACAAATTGCCTAGTTTTGAGTCTTGGCAGTTCAAGGCGGATGTTCCTTTGATGGATCGGCCAGAGTCCCAGACCGTTTCCTTTAGCTTCGGCTCTCTTCCTACCTACGCGGGTCGTTGGGTCTACGACCGCACCCGCAATGTTTATTGGCGGGAGCAGGGAGGAAAAAAGCACATCGATCAAGCCACGGGAGAGCAGTTATTTGCCAAAAATATCGTTCTGATTTACATGAACGAGCGGCTAGCGGGGGATGGAACTAGCCATCGGCTCTACACCACCACGGGTCAAGGGAGTGCCGAGATTTACCAGGACGGCAGGAAGATCTTGGCGACTTGGAAGCGGCCGACGCTGTCGGCGCGGACCCAATTCTTCCGGCGGGATTCCGCCGCACCGATCGAATTCAATCGCGGTTCCACGTGGATTGAGGTTATTCCGAAGTAATGGGAGAGGAGGTGAGGCAGGATAAATGCCTTTGATTAGGCCAGGTCGAAAATCAGTTCGGACGTTGCGGCGTCGCACTTCCCGCCATTCTCTTAGTGCCCCTTCCCTGGGAGGGGCCTTGAAGCAATTGTTTGTCTCGCAAGTGCGGGTGGAGATTCTTAAGCTCTTCCTTTTGCGGCCGGCCGTTTCCTATCACGTGCGGGAGATTGCGCGCCGAGTGGGGACCGAGATTAACGCGGTGAGGAGGGAGCTGGCCAATTTGGCTAGTTTAGGGATGCTTCAAAGCTCCGCCCAAAAGAATCGGGTCTACTATCAATTGCGGCGGGATTTTCCCTTCCTCCATGAGATTCTAGGCTTGATTGTTAAGGAAGAAGGTTTGGGTAAATCGCTGGCCGGGCCCCGGAGCGGGGGGGAAGTTAAGTTTGCGTTCGTTTCGATCCCGTTCCTTTTGGGGAGAGTCGCAGGTCCGCAAGATGTCGATCTCTTGATTGTGGGTCGAGTTCCCCTGCGCAAAGTGACTGATATTGTCAAGGAGGAGGAAAAGCACCGAGGCCAAGAAATTAACTACGCGGTCTTGAGCGAGCGGGAGTTCGAGGAGTTAAAGAAACGCCGCGACCCCACCATTTTAAATGCTCTTCTTCAACCCAAGGTGGTTCTGACTCCTGGAGCGGAGCGCTACCTCTCGCTTTAATCGGCGCCTTGGCAAGCGTCTGCTATTATGGGGGAGATGGCGCAGAAGATTATTCGGACGGGAAATTCGGTGGCGGTTACTCTTCCCGCGGAGCTCGTGAAAATTTTAAACCTCAGGATTGGCGACCCCGTCGAAGTGACAATTAATTATGTGAGAGGCGAGATCACCTTTAGGTTTCCTTCCGCCCGCCAGCTGCCTTTGGCCGTTAAGAAGTAATGAATCTTACCCCTCCGCGAGTTTTAGTCTTAATTATTTTGGTTTCGATTCTCTTTGCCGGCATTGCGGGGGCGGAGACTTTCTGGCCCGCTCAAGCCAGTTTTAAGTTGTTCGGCCGGGAGTTTTCGTTCGATTTCTCCCTGCGGAAGGGACTGGACTTGCAGGGAGGGCTGCAGTTGGTGCTGGAAGTGGACCTCTCTCAAATTTCCGAGAGCGAACGGGCCTCGGCGCTGGAATCGGCCCGGTCTGTGGTGGAACGGCGGGTGGATTTTCTGGGAGTGGCAGAACCGGTAATTCAATCCTCTCGCTTGGGAGATTCCTATCGGGTGATTGTGGAATTGCCCGGGATCACCGACACCGACGCCGCGCTGGCGTTGATTGGGCAAACGGCCCAGCTGGATTTTCGGGAAGGGGAGGGATTCTCCCAGAAGACCGGTCTAACTGGAAAGGATTTGGCCAAGGCGGCGGTGGATTTTGACCAGACCACGGGCAAGCCGCAGATTTCTCTCACCTTCACTACCGCGGGAGCGGAGAAGTTTGCGGAGATCACGGACAGGAACGTAGGCAAGCCGCTGGCGATTTTTTTAGATGAGTCCCTTCTTTCGGCGCCAACCGTTCAGGAAAAAATTCAAGGGGGGCAGGCGGTCATTACGGGCGAATTCAGCCTAGAGGAGGCGCGGCGACTGGTAGCCCAGTTGAATGCCGGAGCTCTGCCGGCGCCGATTTCAGTTTTGGAGCGGCGCCAAGTCGGTCCGACGTTGGGAGAGGCGGCTTTGCGTCAGAGCGTCGCTGCCGGAGTAGTGGGACTGGCATTAGTGGTCTTTTTTATGATTGGAAACTACGGCCGCCTCGGGGTTCTGGCTACGGCCGCGTTGGCGATTTACGGCCTCCTTACCCTGGGGCTTTACAAGCTCATCCCGGTTACGCTAACTCTTTCGGGAGTAGCGGGTTTCATCCTCTCCGTTGGAATGGCGGTCGATGCCAATATCTTAATTTTTGAGCGAATCAAGGAGGAGCGGCGGTGGGGGAAGGACCTCAAGACGGCGATGGAGCTGGGGTTCGGCCGGGCCTGGGATTCGATTCGAGATGCCAATTTAGCGACCCTTACGACGGTTTTTATTCTCTTCAATCCGTTTAACTGGTCTTTCCTAGTTACTTCCGGAATGGTGCGGGGGTTTGCGCTGACCTTGGGATTAGGGGTGCTGATTTCGCTCTTCACGGGGGTGGTGGTGACGAGAACGTTGGTGCGGGTTTTTTACCGATGAGAAAAGCGAATTTTTCCGGTTTGGCGCTAGCTAGGTCGCTCCAATAAAATGATCCACTTTATGAAGCTCAAGTGGTTATATTTTCTGATCTCGGCGGCGGTTATCGTTCCGGGGTTGATTTCGTTAATCTTTTTTGGTCTCCGGCCTTCCATTGATTTTACTGGTGGGACCCTCTGGGAGATCGAAGTTGACCGCTCTCAATTAGCAGTCGGTGCCGAGGAGATCAAAGAAGTTTTTGAAAAGGAAGGACTCCCGGCGGAAGTGCAATCCTCTGGGGAAAATCGGTTTCTAATAAGAACCGTTCCGCTGGATTCGGCTCAGCGAAGTTTGTTTTCCCAAAGACTGGAAGAGCCGACCGGTAAATTTACCGAAGTCCGGTTCGAAACGCTCGGACCGCGGTTGGGAAGCGAACTTCTCCGCAAGGCGGCGACCGCGGTAGCGCTAGCGGTACTGATGATCTTCGCCTACATTGCTTATCGTTTCCGCAACCCTATTTTTGGGATTTCCGCGATCTTGGCGGTATTTCACGATACACTCGTTTTGTTGGGAGTATTTTCTCTGCTGGGTTATTTCTTCGGCACCGAAGTGGATACGCTTTTCGTAACTGCCGTTTTGACCACCCTTTCCTTCTCCGTCCATGACACCATCGTCGTCTTTGATCGGATTCGAGAGATTCGGCACCGCGTCGACCTCTCTTTAGAGGAGGCCGTTGATCAAGCGGTGGGGGAGACCTTAGTCCGTTCGCTGAACAATTCTCTGACCATTATTTTTATGCTGGTCGCGCTTTTGGTTCTGGGTGGAATAACTCTCCGCTACTTTGTCCTGGCCCTTTTGGTGGGAACGATCGCCGGAACTTATTCTTCTACCTTCAATGCGGCGCCTTTGCTCCTCGTTCTTCAAGACCTTGGTGATAGAATTTCCTCGTGGAGAAACGGTGGGAAGTCCTAAATCCGTCGGTAGTCAGTAGTCCGCAGTCGTTAGTCGGGATTCTTCTGGAGAACCGAGGAATCAAAGACCCCGAAACTTTTTTCAATCCTCCCAACCCCGATCACCTAGTTACCCAGTTACCTACTTACCTTCCGGATCTTAATTTGGATCAATTAAGACGCGCGGCGGAGCTCATCAGGAGAGCCATTGCGGCCCAAGAAAAGATTGTCATTTGGGGGGACTACGATGTGGACGGAATCGCCGCAACCGCAGTTTTGTGGCAAGCGCTGCACCGTTTGGGGGCAGATGTTCTCCCTTACATTCCCGATCGCTTTGGTGAAGGGTACGGATTGAATGTCGAGGGGATTCGAAAGCTAAAGGAGGAGGGAGTGCAACTCCTGATTACCGTGGATTCCGGAATCACGGCGGTGGAAGAGGCTAAGTTCTGCCGCTCCCTCGGGGTGGATTTAATTGTTACCGACCACCACCTTAAATCTAGCCTTTTGCCGCCGGCCACCGCGGTTGTTCACACGACGGCTTTGTGCGGGGCCGGGGTGGCCTGGCTGCTCGCTTCCCAACTAGGGGCTGACCGCTTGGAACTCGCAGCTAGTTTAGATTTGGTGGCGATTGCGACGGTTGCGGATCTTCAACCGGTTTTGGGAGCGAATCGGGCTTTGGTTAAACATGGTTTCGAGGTGCTAAATCGGCTCGAGCGGCCGGGGTTGGCCGCTTTGGTAGAGGCGGCGGGACTCCGGCCGGGGGCATTGGGAACTTATGCGGCCGGGTGGGTTTTGGGTCCTCGGATTAATGCGGTGGGTCGGGTTAAACACGGGATTGAGGCGCTGCGGCTCTTGTGTACTTCAGATCTGACCAAAGCGCGGCAATTGGCGCAAGTATTGAATCGGGCTAACGCGGAAAGGCGGGCTTTGACTGCGCATACCTTTGATCATGCCCGGGGGCTGGTGAATGGGAAAGAGGGTTTAATCGTGGTTCATCACGATCAGTGGCATGAAGGGGTGATTGGGTTGGTAGCGGGAAAAATTGTGGAGGAGTATGGTCGACCAGCCGTGGTAATTGCTAAGGGAAAAGATTTTTCCAAGGGATCGGCTCGTTCGGTAAGCGGCTTGAACATTGTTGATCTTCTCCGGACCCAGGAGGACTTATTGGAAGATGTTGGAGGGCACGCTGCCGCGGCCGGTTTTACGATCAAAACCGAAAACCTGAATAAGTTTGTGGAGCGCCTCCGCGCTACGGCCGGGGAGCTGCTTTTGGGGAAAGACCTCCGGCCAGTGCTGAAGGTTGATCTGCCCCTTCCGCTCGAGCAGCTGACTCTTAGGTTAGTTCGGGAGCTGGAAAAACTGGCTCCTCACGGGGTTGGCAACCCCGAGCCAACCTTTTTGGCGGAGAACGCTCGGGTGGTTTCCGAGAGGCGCGTAGGACGGGAGCAGCAGCATCTAAAGCTTTCGCTGGCGCCGGGGTTTGAGGCGATCTGGTTCAGCGCTGAGGAGGATCGGGGCCTCCGGCGGGGGGAGCTCGTCTCATTGGTTTATACCCCGGAAGTGGAGAGATGGGAAGGAAAAGAGCGAATAATCCTCCGTATTCGCGATTTAAGAATCCCGGCTTGAAACCGGCTTCTTTTGATTTAAGCTTAAAGGGATGACCAGCTTGGAGCAGATTCTCCGCAAGCACAAGGAATATGAACCGCGGCCCGACTTGGATTTGATTCGGCGATCGTTCACTTTCGCCGAAGCGGCTCACTTGGGGCAGAAGCGGTTAAATGGAGAGGATTGGCTGCAGCATTTGTTGGCGGTGGCGGAATTGCTGACGGAGGTGCGAGCGGATTCGGCCACGCTGGCGGCGGCCCTGCTCCACGATGTCTTGGAGGTAAGTGATCTGCAGCCTGAAGATTTGGAGAAGGAATTTGGGAAAGAAGTGACTTCGTTAGTGACCGGCCTGACGGTTATTCGCACCGTTAGCGGTCGGGCGGGGGAAGGCGGGGTGGATCGGGATTGGGAAAATCTCCGCCACTTGATTTTGGCTTCGATTGAGGATCCCCGAGTTTTAGTGATCCGGTTAGCCAATAAGATTCACAATCTGCGAACTTCCGCAGTTTTGCCGGATTCGGATCGGCGGCTCTCGGCCCGAAAAGTTTTTGACCTCTGGTCCCCGCTCGCCGAGGCTTTAGGAATTTACCGATTTCGGGCTCAGTTGGAAGACTTAGCTTTTGCGATCCTCGAGCCCCGTTCGTATCGGGCGCTAGTGGCTAGGCTTCAGCGGGAGAGCCCAGTAATGGCCGCGGTAATTCGGGAAACCCAAGCCCAGCTCTCCCGGCTCGTGGCTCAGGCGGGGATTAGAGCGCAAATCTTCTCCCGGACCAAACACCTTTGGGGAATCTACCGCAAAATGCCCACCTACCGGGAGCGGGCTGACGGTCAGCTTTACGATGCCTTGGGACTTCGGGCGGTGGTTTCCTCGGTGGAACAGTGCTACCAGATCTTGGATTTAGCTCGGAAGACCTGGGAGGAAGTGCCGGAACTTTTCGATGATTATATTGCCCATCCTAAGCCTAATGGTTATCAATCCCTCCACGCCGTTTTCCGGGTTCGCGGCCACCTAGTCGAGATCCAAATTCGGACGACTGAAATGCAAGAAATTGCCGAATACGGCTCGGCTTCCCATTACCTTTACAAAATTGGCAAAGCCGCCCGGCTGCCGCGCTCCGATTTAATTCGGCAGTTGATTTTCTGGGAAAAAGGTCAGAAGCTGAATCTTTTTCCCGATAAGGTTTTTATTTTCACTCCTAAGGGGGATGTAAAGGTCTTGCCGCAAGGGGCAACTCCGGTGGATTTCGCTTTTGCCGTCCACACCCAGTTGGGCCGCCAGTGCGCCGGAGCCAAAGTAAACGGCAAAACCGTTCCTTTAGATTACCCGCTCCGGACGGGAGAGGTCGTCGAGATCTTAATTTCTTCAAGGAGGAGGCCTTCCCCCGAGTGGCTGAGGTTTGTAAAGACCGGGTTAGCGCGGGAAGAAATCGAAAAAAGTGTGCGCCGCTCTCGGAAGGAATCTGCCTTCGGGACTTAAGCTGGTTCTATCAGCGGTCGCGATCCTTCGCCGAAGATTCCGGAGAGGAACATCTCGAAGTTCTCTGAAGTGAAGGACCCGGACAGGGTCTGCTAGCTTCACGGACGAAGTGCTACCATAAGAGTGTGGAAAGAACCTTAGCCGCCGAGACTCCAAAAAAAATCGGTGAGGAAGTAGTTCTCAAAGGTTGGGTAAACACTATTCGGGATCACGGTCGGGTTACTTTTTTAGATTTGAGAGACGCTTCCGGAGTTGTCCAGTGCGTCGGTCAGAATTTCCCCAAGCTCACAAATGAAAGTGTGGTGGAGGTGGTGGGGAAGGTTTCTTCCCGCCCCGCCAAGTTGATTAACCCCAAACTTCGGACTGGGAGGGTGGAGGTGCGGGTAACGGCCATCAAAGTTTTGTCTTTGGCGAAAGAACTGCCCCTGCCCGTCGCGGGAGACGGCTACCAAATTAGTGAGGAGGTGCGACTGAAATACCGTTATTTGGATTTAAGGCGCGAGCGGTTGCAGCGCAATCTTAGGCTGCGGAGCGATTATGTCCAAGCGGCCCGAAAGTATCTTTTCTCCCGGGGGTTTGTGGAGATCGAAACTCCTTACTTAAGCAAGTCTACCCCTGAAGGCTCTCGGGATTTTGTGGTTCCCAGCCGCAAATATCCCGGAAAGTTTTACGCTTTGCCGCAGTCTCCTCAGCAGTATAAGCAGCTGCTAATGATTGCCGGTTTCGAAAAGTACTTCCAAATCGCCCGTTGCTTTCGGGACGAAGATTTGCGGTCGGACCGGGGATTTGAGCATACCCAGATCGACTTAGAGATGAGTTTTGTCGAACGGGAGGATGTGATGCAAACCGTCGAGGAGATGACCGTTTTTGCCTGCGAGGCCGTTGGAGCCAAAATTGCCAAGAAACCCTTTCCGATTTTAACCTTTAAGGAAGCCCGCGCTAAGTACGGCTCGGAGAAGTTTGATCCGCGTTCGTCCCGAGAGAAAAACGCGGGGGTTTTGAGCTTTGCTTGGGTGGTTGATTTCCCGTTTTTCGAGAAGAGTAGAGAGGGGAAGTGGACCTTTACCCATAATCCGTTTTCCGCCCCGCGAGATGAGGAGAGTGAGAGAAAGCTACTGGCGGGCGAGGAGATCGAGGAAATTCTTACTTCCCAATACGACTTAATCTGCAACGGTTTAGAAGTGGCGGGTGGTAGCATCCGGACCAACAAAAGTGAGGTTTTGCGAGGAACTTACAAGATCCTGGGCTATTCCGAGGAGGAGCTTCAAGAGAGCATTGGCCACCTGTTGGAAGCTTTTGAATATGGGGTGCCTCCCCACGGCGGCTGCGCCCAGGGTTTTGAGCGGCTGTTGATGGCTTATTTGGGGGAGAGTTTTCTTCGGGAAGTTCAGGCTTTTCCGATGACCAAGGCCGGAAGAACCGCGGTAATGGAAGCCCCCGGCGAACTTACTCCCGCCCAGCTTAAAGAATTGGGAATTAAAATCGTTGGCGGTGGTAAAGATTAATTACTGCTTTTTCTCGGCGATCCAATTACTTGCGATCGCCTGGGAATAGGCAATGAACTCTACTTCCTGATTGTCCGCAGCTCTTGCTAATCCCGAAAAAACGTAGATTGGTTGAAGGTATTCTTGATAGACCGGGTCGTCGAAATAGGCCAGCTCTATTTTGGTGATTTGGATGGTTTTTAGTTCTTGGTTCGTGCCGATAAAGGCAATTCCTCGGCGGTTCCGGATTTCCGCCCAGGCCTCGGCTACGTCCCGTAGGGGGTAGGTTTCGACCTTAGTTTTGTCCAGTTCGGTTTGTTGAGCGCGGTAGGAGATTTTTAGAATATTGTTAATTTCCGGCTTGATTCCCGTGGTTACCCAGACTTGGATTAGGCCTTGGTGCGGGTCGGGGGGGAGAATCGCATAGGCTTGGGAGGAGACTTCTGTCAGGGAGCGGAAGAAGTTCACTTCGGTAAGTTGAGCTTCCGAGATTGAGCCCACCTCGACGAGGGTTCCCCCCTGAACGGCGCGGAAAAGAGTCGTTCGGCTCCCTGCGGCGAAGCCGAATTTGAGCAATCCCAGCCGGTTTAGAAGGTTTTCGGCGGTTTTGGTCGCAATTGCCCCGGAGGGGGCGCTTCCTTTGGGAAAAGTACTAATTTGGCTGGGACTCGTGCTCAACTCAAAGTTTTGGGTAGTGACATCCACCACCAGAGTTCGACCGTCGGTTGCATCTTGGAAGATGAGGTTCTTTTTGTCGGGGCTGAGAGTGCCTTCTCCGCCGAAATCTAGCTCTTTGGCCAAGTCGCGGGCTTTCTCTTCTCCAAGGAGCGTCGGCTGGGGTGGCACAGTCGCTACCACTTCTCCCCGGTCGTCGAATTCTGGAAGGGCTCCGGTAGGAGTGTCTAAAGAGTACTCCGGCTCTCCTTGAATGGGGAGAGCGGGGAGCCGAAGCTGCGGGAGTTGCCCAAAACCGACGGTGGGCGGAGGCTCCGGGGGAGGATTAATCCGAAGATAGATGCTCCGTCCCAACCGGTAGAGGCCCCAAAGAAGGATTAAAGCGACGGCTCCGATGGCGGTGAAAACGATTATCCGGCGGACTTGGGCGGCAAACTCATAGAGGGTCATCCTTCCAGAGTAAGTTTAGCAAAAGGTATAATGATTATCTGGTATGGGAATTAAAACACGGATTGCTCCTTCGCCTACGGGTGCCCCCCACGTTGGTACTGCCTACGTCGCTCTTTTCAACTGGGCCTTTGCTAAGAAGAACGGGGGAAAATTTCTCCTTCGCATTGAGGATACGGATCGGGCCCGCTTCGTGCCGGAAGCCGAGAGCCAAATTTTGGAAGCCCTAAACTGGCTGGGGTTGAGTTGGGACGAAGGGCCGATTCGCCAATCCGATCGGCTACCAATTTACCAGGAGCAGGCGGAAGAATTGATCAAAAAAGACCGCGCCTACTATTGCTTCTGTAGCGAGGCGCGCTTGGAAGAAATGCGTCGGAAGGCGCAGAAGGAAGGTCGTCCGCCCCGTTATGATCGGTTTTGCCGCCGGTTAGATCCCCAGGTCGCTGCCGCCCGGTCCAAAAAGGAAAAATTTGTGATTCGGCTGAAAGTTCCCGAAGAGGGAACGACCTCCTTTACCGACCTAATTCGGGGGGAAATTAGCTTTGAAAATAAAGTTTTGGACGATCAAGTTCTCCTTAAGTCCGATGGTTATCCGACTTACCACTTGGCGGTGGTGGTCGATGACCACTTGATGGGTGTAACCCATGTCCTGCGAGGGGAGGAGTGGATTTCCTCCACTCCGAAGCACGTCCTTCTTTACCAGGCCTTCGGCTGGGATTTGCCGAAGTTCGCTCATTTTCCGGTTTTGCGGGAGACCAGTCGAGCGAAACTTTCTAAGCGGCACGGGGCGGTAGGGATTTTGGAGTTCAAAGAGGAGGGATATCTCCCGGAGGCCTTAATAAACTTTTTAGCGCTGTTGGGATGGTCTCACCCTAAAGGCAAGGAAATCTTTTCGGTAGAGGAGTTTGTAAAAGAGTTCGATCTGGCGCGGGTTTCCACCACGGCTCCGGTCTTCGATCGGGAGAAGCTCGATTGGATGAATGGGGAATATATCCGGCAGTTAACTAACGATCAGCTTACCGATAGAATCAGAAGCTATTTGAAGGAAGTTCGGGGGGTGGGGGCGGAAGTTGCGTTGCTGGGAAAGATTGTCCCTTTGATTCGGGAGCGGATCAAGAAGTTGGGGGAGTTTGAATCCCTGGCGGGATTTTTCTTCAGCGATGTCGCCTGGAGCCGGGAAACGTTGGTGGGGGGAAACGAGTCAGCGGATTCGGTATCGGAAAAGCTGACCGCTCTGGCGGGTCTCTTCGAAAAACAATCTTCCTGGGAGGCGAGATCTTTAGAGGAAAAAGTACGGGCTTTCGCTGGTGAGAGAGGTTGGGAAGCTCCTCCCCTTTTTATGCTGTTGCGAGTGGCGGTCACCGGGCGAACTGTTTCCCCGCCGCTTTTTGAGAGTTTGGCGGTTTTGGGCAAAAAGAAGGCAATCGCGCGGATCCGCGGGGCTCTGAAAGTTGTGGAGTCGGATTAGCGGCGGGAAGATGGGTGGACTTCCAACACCTCGCGTTCTCCCCGCCACCAAACCGCGAACGCCCTCCATAATGGGAGAATCGTCAGGAGGTAGTTAAGCAGTACAAGGCTCTTGAGAATCGAGGCCACTCTTCCCCGGAGAATCAACTTTCCGATCTTGGCGATCGCCCAGCGTTTTCCGATTGGGATGATAAAAGGCGGATCAAAAGTCTTGAACTCCTCCATTTCCCTTCCTCGGGCGGCGGCCGCAAGGTTGTACGCCGCAATCTTTCCTTCTTCTTCGGCTTTGGTTGCAGTCCAGGCAATTCCGGTTGAAGCGGAATCCCCGATCGCAAAGATATCTTCAAATCCTGGGACTCTAAGGTATTGATCAACCTTCAGCGCTTTCTTTTTGTCCAGGGGAAACACTTTTGGGTCAAGAAAGCGGGATCCCCGGACGCCGGCCGTCCAAATCAAAATGTCGTAGGGGAGTACCCGGCCTTGAAAGAGGGCAACGGTAGAGGCCATCACCTTCTTGATTGGGGAAGAAGTAAGAATTTTTACTCCTAGAAGGTTAAGCCGCTTAGCCGCAATTTTGGAGATTTCTTCCGGCAGGCCGGGGAGGATTCGGGGAGCGGCTTCTACAATGGTGATCTCAATTGGACACCCCTGGTAGTTGGTTAGTTCTCCGGCAATTTCTACCCCGGTAAATCCTCCTCCTCCCACAACCACTTTAATGGTTCCGCTTTTGGTTGCCGCGCACCGGGCCAAGCTTTGGCGGATACGTTCGGCATCTGTGACTGATTTGAGGCCCAGCCCGAATTTTGGTACTCCCGGAATCCCAAAATCCTCCGTGTCCGATCCGAGCGCAAAAACCATCTTCCAATAGGGAATTTTGTCCCCGGCGTTGGTTTGCACGATCTTTCGGACGGGGTCGAGATTAGTAACTGTGGCGTTCAGGAATTCGATTTTTTTTCCTCGGAAGCAGTGGTGATAGGGAAGGAGGACCGACCTTGAGGATAACTTGCCGGTAGCGACCTCATAGAGGCTGGGAGTGTACAGGTGGAAGGTATTTTGGTCAATTAAGACGATTTGGTAATTTTGGTCCCGGCCAAGTAGTTTCTCCAGGTTTAGCGCCGCGCGCAAACCGCCGACCCCTCCGCCTAGAATGACGATGTTCTTTTTCGGCACTGCAGATTATTTCAACCCAGAAGTTTGTCCAACCAAGGCCACCTCTTGAGGAGACTCCAGTTTTTTAGCCCGCTGTACAATCCCCAGGTCGCTCCGGAACCCATCGCCGCTAGCATTAAGAAGGCTAGAGCATAAACGATGTGTTCGTCTACCAGATAGTTGTGCGCCCCCACCTTGGGAAAGGCTAGGACGGGGAAGTAGTAGAGCAACATCATTACGGCTCCGGCCCAGGAAGCGATTCGAACGGCGACTCCTAAAATCAGAGCGGCGCCGATGAGAGTTAACCCCCACTGGTTGAGGAAGTTGACCCAGTCAATATTGGCCGGGCTGGCGAACCACTGGTACAGCTCCGGGAAGGTTTTGGCCGATTTCAAATATCCGGCGGCGGTCCAGTCCGGATTGAGAACTTTGGTGAGTCCGGCGTAAAGAAACACCCAACCCAGCCCCAATCTCAAAAGAAGAAGAGATACTTTGTTAAATTTGGTCATTTTCTCACCCCCTCTGCGATTTACCATTCTATCTTTTGTGGGAGACGCAAGTCTAGGGATTTTTGGAGAGAACTATTACCCCAAGGGCAAACAAGATTAGGGAAGCGCCAGCCGAAACCAAGCAGTACAGGCAAAGGGACCCGATCACAAAAAATTGAAGGTAGAGCAAAGCCAGGGAGACCAGGAATCCGACCGTTGTGAAGAGAGCGGCGAGTTTGAGATAACGGTGATCTTTGGTGTCGAGGTAGAGAACGGTAGTGAGAAAAACGGCCAGGTAGTAAATCGCCCCCAAGAGCGCGAGAGGAACCCCGGCGATAGTGGCGTAAGGACTGGTGAGAACCTCTTCGCACCCGGAAAAGATCGAACAATTCGGAATGGTGCCGAGATAATGCTGGGCGGCGAGGTAGGTCGCATCCAAGAAGCCGCCCAAACTCGCGGCCAGCATTCCCCAAGGGATTAGTTTAGGGATGGGGGTTGAGTTTTTGGAGGATGAGATTGCGGAATTCCTCATAGTTTTGCGGTTGGATTTTCTCCCCGTTCAGAAAGAAAGTGGGAGTGGAGTTGATGCGGGATTGGATTCCGCTCAAATAGTCATTTTCGATCTTATTCTTGATTTCCCGGGAGTTCCGATCATTTTCGAATTGAGCGACGTCCAAACCGATCGATTGAGCGTAAGCGCGGAACACTTCCTGGGCGTTGCGTTCGTTGGCCCAGGTGTCCTGATTGGCAAAGATTTGATCAACCATCTCCCAGAATTTTCCTTGCTTGCCGGCCGCCTCGGTGGCGCGGCTGGCCAATTCGGCGTTTTGGTGTTGGGGAAGGGGAAAGTGACGGTAGACGAAGGCGATTCGATCGCTGAATTCTTCGGTGATTCTGTTCACAATTGGGGCGTAGGCAGCGCAAGCCGGGCATTGCAAATCGCTGTATTCAATCAGAACGACACTTGCCTCTCGGTTTCCTTTTACCCAATCGGTTTCGGAGATCGCGCGGGCGATAAGGTAGGGTTGACTCCCTGAGGAAGTGGCGAATTTTGCCATTCCCCAAACTGCCAGTCCAATTCCGATTAAGATTAACGACCAAAGTGCAATCCTTTTCATAATTTGGCTAGGCGTGTCGGTCAGTGACAGCAATGATAACATTCCTTCGCTGAAGCGAAGTGCAACCCGCCCAAGTCGGGACAGCATAACCCGAGAAAATGAAACAAACGAGACAGTATAAA
>CAZEID010000006.1:0-65306 GCA_964512075.1 uncultured Candidatus Saccharibacteria bacterium
AGAAAATCCTTTTCCTAATTACCTTCTTGCTATTCGCCCTCACGCTCACTCTACTCAACTCTCCGATCGGCTGGGTTGCTCTGGGCACCAGCGCAATCCTCGCCCTCCTAACCTCCTCCGTTCCGGCTCTAACCAAAAATAAGATTTATTTGTTAACGGCATTGGTCATCCCAGCCGTCTTCGCCGCAGCCGTTCTAATCCCAACCCTATTCAACAAAAAGACTTTCCTGAACCGAGACTTTCCAAAAGAGGTAACGCTAGACCTCCGCACCTCTTGGTCGGTGGCTGCTACCTCCTTTCGCCAAAAGCCGCTTTGGGGATCCGGCCTGGCCACCTTCTCCGAGGACTTTACCCGCTACAAACCACTCCGATTTAACCAAACTGAACTTTGGACCATCCGGTTCGACAAACCGCTCAACGAGTACCTTCTCGCCTTCGCGGAAGCGGGTTTACTCGGGATAATTTCCTGGATAATATTGATCACAATCGTTGTTCGGTCTGCTTTACGGGGAGGGGATTGGAAACTGCTCCCGGCAGGAGCCGCGGTTCTGGCGGGCTGGCTTCTCACTAACGCCACCATCGCCACTACCTTCATCCTGGTCCTGGCCCTCGCTAGCGTCTCGGCAACAAGTAGCGGCGCGGTGCCTCAACCAAGCCGACGGAAACGGGCCTGGGAGACAACTGTCTTGGTAATCGCCCTCGTCCTAGGCGGGCTTGTCTTTAATCTAGTCTATCGTAGTTACACAGCAGAAGTGTTGCAAAGAAAAGCCCGCCGAGCCGAGGATATCCTTCAAGCTTACGATTACCAACGTCAGTCAGTAATCAAATTCCCCTGGCAAGCAACCAACCGCTTAGCCCTCGCCCAAACCAGCTTCTTGCTTGCCAGCGAACTTGCGAGCAAGGAAAATCCTAGCCAAAGCGAGCAGGACAGTATTAAAACCTTGGTTGCTCAAGCGATCAGCGAGGCCCGAGAGGCAACCAATCTCCACCCGCTTAACGCCGGCAATTGGGAAGGATTGGCCCAGATCTACCGCTCTCTTTCCGGATTAACCAAGGATGCCGAAACTTGGGCTGCAGATTCCTATCAAAAAGCCGTTGCCCTGGACCTATTCAATCCCCTCACCCGAATCGGCTTTGGAGGCTTCTATTACCAGATGGGGGATTTTGCCAAGGCGGCGGAGCAGTTCCGCGCCGCCGTGAATCTAAAGCCGGACTACGCCAATGCCCACTACAACCTCGGCCGGGCCTACAAAGAACTGGGGGAAAAGGATTTGGCGATTCAGGAACTGGAAACCGCCCTCCGGCTTTCCAATCCGGAAGTTTCTGGGTACGAAGAGGCCCAACAGATCCTAGAAGAACTCAAGTCTTCAAAATAGCCCCGCGCAACTTTCCTCCCGATTTTCCCCCGGCGACTTGAAACCTTTCGTACGAAAGGTGCTACAGGAATGGTGAGTTAGTACTAACCTTTCCCCAGAACAGTCTCAATGATTCTTCTGACCGGGGCGGAAAGTCTCGGATTTAAAAAGTAGAAAGTTTCCCCCTTCCTTTCTTCTCGCTCAAGGATTCCGGCATTAAACATTCGCCACAAATGCTTCGAGGTCGACCTAAAAGCCAACTCGATCTTTCGGGACAACTCTCCAACGCTCAGCTCTCCTTCAGACCGAAGAAGCGCCACAATCGTAAGCCGGCGCTTGTTGGCGAGCGCCTTCAGGATTTTCTCCCAATCGCTCTTAGACACCTCAACCACTGGACCATTCGTACGAATGGTACATCAACCAAATCGGTTTGGTGGACCCGGGGGGAATCGAACCCCCGATCTCCGCAATGCGAGTGCGGCGCTCTACCGCTGAGCTACGGGCCCCAGAGTGGTGGAGCGTAGCGGAGTCGAACCGCTGACCTCCTGCATGCCATGCAGGCGCTCTACCGACTGAGCTAACGCCCCCATTTGGTGGAGCCGGGAAGAATTGCACTTCCCCATTAAAAGTTCCCGTCAAGCGGGACAGCCCCGTACGGTAATTATAGCAACCTTCTCTCTGTTCTAATCCTCCAAGTAGGGAAGGGGATTAACTCGCTGGTGAGCGCTGCCGCAGTAAATCTCAAAGTGGAGGTGCGGACCAAAAGTCACTCCGGACTCCCCCGATTGGGCAACGACCTGGCCCCTAACTACGCGCTCTCCAATCCCCACCAACGGCCGGCTAATATGACCGTAGCGGGCTTGGAGACCCGTCGGGTTGCCGTCCTTGTCCAAAAGATCAATGAAGACCAACCCGCCGTATCCGTAGTTGCACCCCGGACCAAAGCTCATGCACCGCTGGGAAAAATTCGCCACCGCGGACACAACCCCATCTCCGATAGCGTACAAGTCCTCGTAGTCCGCAGCTAGATCAATCCCTCGGTGAGAGTAGGTATAGTCACCAATCTTAATCTTGGACTTGGTTGGCCAACCGAACTTCAGCCCCACATCGCAAGCCCCCACCGGGGCCAGAAAACTCCCGGCGAGGTAGGAACTTTCGACCGGAACCAAAATCTCCAACCCCGGCTTAAGGTCAGCGGAAGACATAATGTAGTTGAACTCCACAATCTGTTGAGCATTCGAGCCGAACTTGCGAGCAATTGAGTTTAGAGTGTCCCCTGCCCGAATCACGTAGTTAACCCCCTCAATTGGGGGAATTGTGATCTCTTCCCCCACCGCCACGTGATAAGACATCACGCCATTCTTACCGAACGACTCTTGAATCTGTTTAGGATTGGCCGAAACCAGGGCGTCCACGGTTCGGCGGAAGCGCTCGGCAATCTTATAGACATCGTCTCCTTCCCGCACGACATAGGTGAAGGCCTCGGTCCTGGTCAGGTCGGACTTCTCCGTCGTGAGAGTAGTACTGCTATCCAAAATCAGGGTATTCGCCAAAGAGTCCGGCTTTGGCTTCTGGAAAATAATTCCGCTCAGCGCCGCGGTAGCCACCAGCAGGGTAACAGAAAAAGCCACTAAAGTAGCGTGGGCGAAAGGAAAGGCCAATTGCCCTTTTCGGCGAACAAACCTTCGGGAGAGCCAAAACTTGAACTGCTCGGCGAGAGCAAAACCCGAAAAAACAAACCGCACTAACCCGGCGAAAAACTGGGAAAAGCGGTGGTAAAGGTAAACGATCAAACCAACCCCGAAGGACAGGAGGTCCTCCCCGAGGGTTTCTTTTTTGCTTTCCTCCCGCAATCCCCACTTGAGCTGCCCGCTCGAAAGGGATAAGGGAGGTTGCGCTGCCCTATCCATAAGCTGCCCCCTGAAGCACCTGTCCGCTTCTAGCGGAACAAAAAAGGACGGGACCCAAGATCCCATCCCCGAGCTTTTTGCGCCTAAAATAGGCGCAAAAAGTGGGCAGGGAGAATGCTTAGGGACAGAATTAGACTAGCAAAAATCGGCTTAAAAAGCAAGCCAACTCGCCAAAGGCTAAAAGCTAAACGCTAAGGAAAAATACCTTTTGCCTTCCGCTTTTCGCGCCGGGCTGGTTTACTTAGCTTCCTTAAGGGTCGCCAAAAACTCCTTGTTGCTCTTAGTGCGCCGAACGCGGTCCACGACCAACTCGGTCGCCTCATCTCCCAGAGTATCGACCATCCGGCGCAGGGTGTAAATCTGCTCCAGGGTGGCTTTGTCAAAAAGCAGTTCTTCGTGCCGGGTCCCCGACTTTACGATATTAATCGCCGGAAAGATTCGCCGCTCTGCCAAGCTACGATCCAGGTGCAATTCCATATTGCCGGTCCCCTTGAACTCCTCATAGATTAGATCGTCCATCCGAGAACCCGTGTCGACCAAAGCCGTGGCGATAATCGTCAATGACCCGCCCTTCTCAAAGTTCCGGGCGGCCCCGAAGAAGTGCTTCGGGGGGTAAAGAGCGATCGGATCGAACCCCCCGGTAAGAGTCCTTCCAGAAGGCGGGACGACCAGGTTGTAAGCCCGAGCAGCCCGAGTAAGGGAATCCATCAGGATTAAAACATCCTCACCCATTTCAGCAGCGCGCTTCGCCTTCTCCAAGCACATTTCGGCGATTCGAACCTGATCTTCGGCCGGTTCGTCAAAGTTAGAGGAGAAAACTTCTCCCTTCACCGACCGGGAGATGTCCGTAACTTCCTCTGGTCGCTCTCCGATCAAAGCCACCATGATCTTGACTTTAGGATGGTTAGTAGTGACACCATGGGCAATATCTTTGAGCAGCCAGGTTTTTCCGGCCTTCGGAGGGGAAACAATCATTCCCCGCTGGCCTTTCCCAATCGGAGCGAACAAGTCAATTAGCCGGGTAGAAATGATGTCGGGCTTGGTCTCGAGCGGCAGCCATTCGTTCGGAAAGATCGGCACCAACCGCTCAAATCGGGGGCGCTTTTGCGCCTCTTCGGGGGTAAGGCCAGCCACTTTGGTAACCTTCAGAAGCGAAAGGTAGCGCTCACCTTCTTTCGGCGGCCGCGCTACTCCTTCAATTAAATCTCCCATCCGCATATCCAGCCGGCGGATTTGGGAAAGGGAAACATAGACATCCGAGGGCAGATCACCTTCCTGGGCCACTTCCGAGCGAAGAACCCCGTAATCGGGGAGAATTTCCAAAGTCCCCGATACCGGGATGGTTTCACCTCGATAAGGACCTTCGTTGCGATTTTCTCCGTTGGACCGGTAAGGTCGGGGGGAGGAAGATCTCGTTGCTTCTTCAATCATTAGAAAATAGCAAACGGCTTGCAGCTTACGACGAACAGCGAAAGACCAAATCGCTGTTAGCGGTTAGCTTTATGCTGTTAGCTAGGTGGAATCGGGTAGACGACCACTGCCCCTAGTCGCCTACCCAACCAACAATATAGCATATCTTGCTAAGAGCTAAAAGCAAAATGCTAAAAGCTAAACGTCGTTCAGAGACTTTTGGAACGAACGCATCTTTCGAATAAGCACCTCATATTCAGCGTAGTATTTTCCTCTGTCAGATGCAGACAGAATATTTTGCCGAACTGTAATCTCAACCAGAGGAATACACTCGTAACAGGAACCAACCGCGATACCGACGAATCTCGCAAACTCTTTCTTGTTTCTTCCGCTTCCTTCAGCTATATTCAAAGCCGCGGAAAGCGATGCCCTCTCCTTATTTGCGAGGTGAGATCCAACAAGTACTCTTTAGGCCAATCCTTGGTAAGAGTGTAAATTTCGTGAGCTAACCCGAGAGAATCTTTATAGATATCGAGGCTTTTAAAACTAAGCACGGCTTTTCGCCTTTAGCTTTTAGCCTTTCGCCAAATTACCAATACTTGGTAATTTTGATTCGACGGACGAGGAACCCGAGGTAAGCCAGAAAGAGAGAAGTGGCAATCACATCGGCGGAGCCAGTTTCCGGCAAAACTTTTCCCAAAACCTCACCCTTAACCGTAGTCCGGGCTGCGCACTGGAACCACTCATTTCCTTCCTTCCAGGTTTTCTTAATCTGAAGTACCGACTCAATCAAGTCCCCCGCCGTTACTCCGGCCTTCACCCTCGCCTGGAAAGTCACTTTGACCCACTCTCCCGGATTAAGAACTCCTAAATTAAGGCCGTCAGTTAGCCAAGCGTCGGTTACGGAAGCACCCCCGCCCAGACTATCCGACCAGGCGGTAGAACCCGCGACATAAGTCAGATAGGGAGAAAGGGTCTCGGAAATGAAAACCGGATCAATCTTGGTATCGCCCACATTGGTAATTTGAATCGTATAGGTGAGGGTATCGCCGACCGAAGCCGTCGCCTTATCAACGGTTTGCTTGGCATCGATTTGGTAAGTCTCCGCCATGGCATTAAAAAGCGGCGCTAACGAGAGCGCAAAGCCGATTAAGACTGTTGCAACTAGAATCTTCAAACCACTCATGCTTTTAATCATAGCATCAGCCCTATAAAAGTCAAGTATAGGGCTAAACTCTCCCAAAGACTCCAGATACGAACTGAAGTTTTTAGGAAAGCCCCTCACCTTTTTGAATTGCAAAGGTGAGGGGTCGCACCACTCTCGCTCTTACCTCACTGGCGTCGGAGTCGGCACACTCGGCGGATATTCCGTCGGGGTGGCTACCGGCGTCAGGGGAGGCAAACAATCCGGCCCGCAACTTTCCGTCGGGGTTGGCGGCGGAGTGGTCGGGGTAGGAGGAGGCAAAGTTGGCGTGGGCGTCGCCCGGGGCGGCTCCGTGGGCGGAGTCGTCGAGGGGACTGCCGGCGTCGCGGTCGGCGAGACCGGCAGACCGCAGACGATCTGAAACTTCACGACCGTCGCGTTCAGACGGGGATAAGCGTCTAGCCGAACCGCTACCCAAGAGGGTTCGGAACCGAAGCGGATCCCGTCCTCCTCGTCCGTTTCGAGCCGAGGAATCCAGACCGCACACCCGGCCGGCAAAGCCTTCTCGTCTACGCCCACCCAATAGGTCCCCGGAGGAACCTCAAAGGTTGTTGCGGCGATGAGAAATTCGTCGATGGTAACCATTTCTTCGGTTACCTGCCGCAGCGTCTCCCGAAGCTCTCCGTCCTCCCCGAAGGGAGAGAGGAGAATTGGGACCCCCGGCATCCGGCGCCAGATCCCGTAAGCGGTATCTAACCGAAGCGTTTCTACCCGAAGGTAGACGCGCTCGCTCTCCGCCACTGACTCGGTCGCCGCGACCGCAGGAGCGGTCGCCGCCACTGCCGTCGGGGGCATTGCGGTCGGAAAGCGGTCGGAAGCAACCTCGCGCTCTCCTTGCGAAGCGAGAAAAACGTAGGCCGCCGTCAGAGCGACCGCCGCAAAACCCAGGATGCCCAACAGAAACAGCAAAAACTCCAGCGTCCGCGTTCTAGACACCGAAGGCGGCGCTTTCGCCTTCTTGGGCTGGGCTCGCTTCTTGGCGCTCCGGGCGGGCTGGCGACGGCTCTTCCACCGCTTTCGCCATCCCTCGAACTTGGCCTTTGCCCTCGAAACCAAGGACAAAAACCGATTCACTACAGCCCGGCGGGCAGACTTGGCCTTTTTGGCCATCGCAACCTCCTTTTAGATTTGGTTTTTAAGCGAGACATCAATCCACCGGAAGTGGACTGATTTCCCTCCTAAAAAGTTGTAACCCTCCTGATCACGAGCTTTCTATCGCCACAAAAAGAGAGCGAGCCCCTGCCCAAAGCTCGCTCTGATTGACAATCTAGCAAGCTTAGAAGGCCTTGTCAAGTCTTATAGTTTTAAGGTCCGCTGACTGACAGTATACCTCATAGTTAATAGTTATGCAAGTGGAATTAGAGCTCATAGCATAATAGGGGAGATTGGATCGTAATTCCCGCGGAGGCGGGTCGGGCGCTTAATGGGTTAACGGAGTCAACGGGAAAGAAAGCCGTCTAATATCTCGATATCCAGTATCTTAATATCTTCAGCTGAAAAGCTTGGCCAAAAGTTCCGAGATCGTAGAAAACTCCCTTGCAGTAATTACCTCAAGCCCCAATTTTTGGGCATGTTTTAAGCGCTCCTCTTCCCCCGCTACCGCGCGAATTTCCCCGTTCAGACCCACCTCTCCAAAGAAACAAAGTTTCGCCGGAATCGGCTTCTTAAGGCGCGCCGATGTTACCGCTACCGCAATTGCTAAGTCCGCGGCCGGCTCAAATACCCGCATCCCGAAAGAGCTTTTCACAAAAATGTCCGAGCGGGAAAGATTCACCTTCCCAAACTTCTCCACCACGGCCAAGATCAGGAGGGCCCGCTTGGAAGAGAGGCCTTGGGTAGTTCTTTTCGGGTACGGGTAGGCGGTCGCGGAGGTGAGGGCTTGAATCTCCAGCAGAAGGGGGCGGGCGCCCTCCAGTGCAATTGTCAGTGCTGATCCCGGAGAGGCGCGGTGCTTTTTGAGGAAAACCGCCGAAGGATCTTTAACTTCTTCCAGCCCCTTCTTTCCCATCTCAAAGATCCCCACCTCTGAAGTTGCTCCGAACCGATTTTTCTGCGACCGCAGGACCCGCAGCGAGGAGAATTTATCTCCTTCGAAAGTCAAGACCACATCGACGATGTGCTCCAGAAACTTCGGCCCCCCGATCGCAAAGGTTTTGGTAACGTGCCCCGTCATCACTACCGGCACCCCTTTGGCCTTGGCAAAGCCGGTCAGCTGGGCGGCCGCGTATTTGAGCTGGGAAGGGGAACCGGCCGAGCCGGCTACATTATCGGAAGAAGTCGTCTGGAGGGAATCCACCACTACCAACCCCAGCTTATCCATCTCGGAAATTTCGGCGAGAATTAAATCCAAATCGGTCTGGGAGAGAAAATAAAGATTGTCGGCAGCGATCCCTAGCCGCTCCGCCCGCCCCGCGATCTGCTCTTCCGACTCCTCGCCCGAAACGTAAATGACAGGGGTTTTTTGGCCAATTCTTTCCGCCGCCTGCAGGAGTAGGGTAGATTTCCCAATTCCGGGAGGGCCGGAGAGCAGGATGGCCGAGCCGGGAACAATCCCCTCACCCAGGACTCGGTCAAACTCGCCAATTCCTGTCTTGATTCGGGAGACAGACCTCTGGGAGATTTCGGACAGCTTTTTCGGTTTCCTTGCTTCCCCACCGCCGGCGCCGGACTTATGAGTACTGACTTCTTTTAAGGTATTCCACTCCCCGCAGAACTGGCACTTTCCCTGCCACTTCAGATGCTCGCCGCCGCACTCGCCGCAGATAAAAAGGACTTTTGACTTTGGCATCAATTCAGTTTACAGCAACCGAACAAATTCGAAATCCTAAGCACGAAATCCTAAACAAGCCCACTTCAACCTTCGAGGTTAACGGGATCAATTACCGCAAGTTTAGGATTTAGGTTAGGATTTGCGCCTAGGCGCCTCAGCGCCAAGCGGCCCCGACGGCTTTGAGGGAAAGGGCGATCTTTTGCTTGCTTGGATCCACTTCCAAAATTCGGGCTTCCACCTCATCCCCTTCCGCCAGGGGACCGGTGGTTTCGGTGACGTGAATCAGCCCCTCAATCCCCGGTTCCAGCTCCACGAACGCCCCGAAATCGGCGATTTTGGTCACTTTCCCTTTGACTTTAGCCCCGATCGGATACTTTTCGGCGATTTTGCTCCAAGGGTTAGGAAGAGTTTGGCGGTGGGAGAGCACTACTCGCCCATCCTCCGGCGAGACCTCCACCACAGCGACCTTCAAACTATCCCCGACCTTCACAACCTTAGTCGCATCGGCCACTTTCTCCCAGGAAAGCTCCGAAACGTGGACCATTCCCTCCAGGAAATCCTCGGTCTTAGCGGGACGAAACTGGACGAAAGCGGCAAACGGCGTCACTGAAGTCACCACTCCCTCGTACTGCTCACCTTCCTTCACCTTGCTCAAAGCGTAAAGTTCCGCCGCTCTTTCTCCCTCGCTAAGAGCCTCCCGCTCAGAAAGGACTAAGCGATCCAAGTTTCGATCGAGCTCAATAATCTTAACCCTGACAATCTTTCCCCCCAGCTTTCCGGAGTTAGCCAGCATTTTATTCGCCAAAGAAAGGTGGGAAAAAGGGATAAATCCTCGGAGGGAACCCCAACGAGCGACCACTCCGCCCCGGTTCGGCCCCACAATCTCCACTTCCAGAACTCTCTCCTCGGCGTAGGCCTTCGCCGCTTCCCGCCAGTCCCGTTCCGCCTCCGCCTTCTTGAGAGAAAGCAACACTAACCCCCGGCTGTCTTCGGATTGGACCACGGTCGCCAACACTTTGTCCCCCATTTTCAATTTGGAGAAAGTTTCCGCTTCGTCCTCGAGCTCCCGCCCCATCACAATTCCCTCGGACTTGGCCCCGATGTCTAAAATCAACTCCTCCCGGCTTTTGGCCAGAACGGTCCCTTCCACTACATCCCCGGGCCGAAGGCGTCTCACTTCGACCTTCGATTTCTCCAACAACTTACCCATATCTCCACTCATAACAGTAAATTAGCCGCGATTAATACGCTAATAGTTGCTCGCGTCTAACGCTCGTAATTATAGCAGGCAAAGAAAGGGTGACTAGCCCAAAGACTAGCCACCCTCAAAATCAAACTAACTCCGAGTAGCGCTCCTGGATCTCCCCGAGTCGCTGGAGCCGAATGGTCCCCTCGGGAACCTCATTAACCAGCTGACCATGGTCCCAAACCGAAGGGTGGGGAACAAAAACCGGCCGGTAACCGGCCCGCGCGGCCGGAACCAAGTCCGAACCAATCGAGTCCCCCACCATCACGAGGGGTTGGTCACGGTGGACTTTCCGGATCCGCCGAAGGGTCGGAAACTTGTCCCACTTAACCACGCGATACTCCCGTTGGCCGGGAAAGAACCGACCCAGATTATAACCTCGCCATTTCATCCACTGCACCACCGGATCGCCGGCAGTCACGCAGTAAAGAACGTCCCCCCGTCCCTGAAGAAACCGGAGGGTTTCCTCCGCCCCTGGAATCATTCCGCGACTCCGGTAAGTTTCCTCAGAGATCGCGGACATCCCGATCTCCCACGTCCGGCGCTCCATCTCCGAGTCAACTTCCATCCCAAAGTGTTGGCAGATGGCTCGGTAGGCCTCTACCATTGACCCTGGCCAACGCTCCCGGTGCGCCCGCATCGTTTTGAAGCGCTCTTTGTCAATATCCCGAAGAAATTCAATGAACTTCAACAGGAACACTTCGTAGTGGGGAGCCTGATGCTCGAAGGCCGCAATAAAGGCCAGCCCCCAGCGCAGAACGGCCCGAGCGTAATCAACTCCCGAAGTAATCAGCGTTCCGTCAAGGTCAAAGACCCAAACGGCGCCCATGCCTCCTCCTTCCGCGAATTTAGTTACCTAAATTCTAGTGGGAGCAGTGAAAAAAGCAAGAGCCGTGTTAAACTAAAACCAAGAGAAGGGCGAATAGCTCAGCCGGTTAGAGCGCTGTCCTGATAAGACAGAGGTCCGTGGTTCGAATCCACGTTCGCCCACCATAGCATCAAAAAAACCTCCGGGAACGGAGGCTTTTTTGTTTTTCTTAAGCAAGAGCAAGGAAGGAACTGGCCGGTGGTTTTTCCGCCAAGGGCGGGTCAGCCAGAGCTGATATAGCAAACCACCAAACTTAACCAATGGGGTTTTAGCGTGAGGGCTAAAACCTAGCGTATCTTCCCTCATCTCCTTTTGGCCGGTTATGCCAAAAGGCCTTATCTTCCGCCAAAGAAAGGCGGAAGAACGGAAGCTACGAAGTAACTCCTTAGAAAGGAGGTGATCCAGCCGCAGATTCCCCTACGGCTACCTTGTTACGACTTAATGTTGATCGCTGGTTCCCGCTTCCCAAGTTAGACTTGGTTCGGCGAGCCCCAACTTTCCCCATTTGACGGGCGGTGTGTACAAGACCCGAGAACGTATTCACGGCCGTATAGCTGACCGGCCATTACTAGCGATTCCGACTTCACGGGGGCGAGTTGCAGCCCCCGATCCGAACTGAGACGGTTTTTTGGGATTAGCTCAACCTTGCGGTTTCGCAACCCATTGTAAAGATGCCACTGGAATTCTGCGCGATCTAAAGCCGTCCCTCCAGAAGCCCAGAAGGGCCGCCATTGGGACACCTTTGCTTCGCGCAGGCGTCCAAGGGGCATCCCGCCTTTCGGCGGTCCGCCATTGTAGCATGTGTGTGGCCCAGGGCATAAAGGCCATGCTGACTTGACGTCGTCCCCACCTTCCTCCCGGTTGCCCGGGCAGTCTCGCTAGACATCTCTAACTAACGATAGGGGTTGCGTTCGTTATGGGACTTAACCATACAGCTCACGCCACGAACTGACGACAGCCATGCAACACCTGTGCAAGCTCCCTTGCGGGTTGCTCCCGTTTCCGGTTGCTACCACTTGCATGTCAAACCCTGGTGAGGTTCTTCGGTTATCATCGAATTAAACCACATGCTCCACCGCTTGTGCGGGTCCCCGTCAATTCCTTTGAGTTTTAGCCTTGCGGCCGTACTCCCTAGGCGGGGCACTTAACGCGTTAGCTTACGCCACCCCTTACGGAATAGCTAGTGCCCATCGTTTACGGCTAGGACTACACGGGTATCTAATCCGTTTCGCTCCCCTAGCTTTCGTGTCTCAGTGTCAGGAAAGGCCCAGGTGGCTGCCTTCGCCTTTGGTGTTCCATCGCAGATCATCGGATTTCACCCCTCCTTGCGATGTTCCGCCACCCCCTACCTCCCTCGATTCTGGCAGTATCTCAACACATTCCGCGGTTGAGCCGCGGGATTTAAGCCGAGACTTACCAGAACACCTACACACTCTTTACGCCCAGTAAAACCGGACAACGCTTGCCCCCTACGTTTTACCGCTGCTGCTGGCACGTAGTTAGCCGGGGCTTAATCCTTCGCCTCACGGCGAATTAAGAAGTTTACAATCTTTCGACCTTCATCCTTCACGCGGCGTCGCTGCATCAGACTTTCGTCCATTGTGCAAGATTCCCGATTGCTGCCACCCGTAGGCGTATGGCCCTTGTCTCAGTGCCATTGTGGGGGGCCATGCTCTCACACCCCCTACCCGTCATTGCCTTGGTAGGCCGTTACCCTACCAACTAGCTGATGGGACGCAGGCTCATCCAAAAGCGCATTGCTGCTTTACTCTCGCGAGACCATCAGGTATTAGCCCCGATTTCTCGGGGTTATCCCTGTCTTTTGGGTAGATTCCCACGCGTTACTCACCCGTTCGCCACGTGCGTCTCGACTTGCGTCAAGATCACGTTCGACTTGCATACCTTAGGCACGCCGCCAGCGTTCGTCCTGAGCCAGGATCAAACTCTCAAATAAACGCGAAGCGTTTATAGCTTGTGGCTAAAGGCAAAGCCTTTTGCTTTTCGCTTTTAGCTTCTTGCTAGTGCTTTCGCGCTGTGTTCCTTCCTTGCTCTTGCTCTTTACTGAATTGTTGTTTCTTGACAGAAACACCACAGTGCTCCTTACGTGTTGCACTATGGTCTGGAAAAAATTTACTTGTTAAAGTTCTCGCGATCGGGGTGGAAATTAAAAAACCCCCGTGCGGGGGCCCCAAGGGTCTACAGAAAATTGTGATTTCCTATTCCCGCATCGCTGGTGTTAATTTAACCGGTCTGAACACAAAAGTCAAGGGGGCCCCCAACTTCACCTCGGGAAGGACTAACGCCGATTAACTGGATCAAAAGCTCCCCAAACCGGCCTAAGGGCTGTCAAACAATAGTTCGGTTTTGCCAAAACAAAAGTTGACTAAACGCCAATCTCCTTTCTCCACGAAAAGGGATTAAAAATAAACAAGGTCGCAAAAACTACTCGCGGGGTAGCAAAGCTGGTAAGAAAACGCTTTTACTGGTTTGAAGATGTCTTAACAGTTGATACAGCAGCGTATAGTCCAGAATTAATTCTGGAAACTACAGGACTGGCAAACTTTTAATAATCGCCCCTCCCAAAACCTCATTCTGCTTGTAAAAAACGGCGGACTGACCAGGGGCAACCCCAAAAACAGGCTCTCGCAGAACCACCCTCCGACCCAAAAGCCGCGCTGGCAACAACTCCCCTAAATGCCGAATACGAACTTGCAAGCCGGGCAGTTTCGAGGTCCTATAGCTCCTGGAGATCCAATGCGGTTCACCAATCAAAAACTCTCGCACTTCCGCTTCTTTCCCCCGTCCCACAACCAAAGTGTTTGAGGGCACATCCTTGCCAACAACATAAAGCGGCAAACCAGTGGGATTAAAGATTTTAAAACCGTGGCGTTGACCCTCCGTGAAAAACCAAGCTCCGTCGTGTTCACCCACTACCTCACCCTTAGTATTGACCACGGCCCCCCGCCGAATTGGCAGATTCTGGCGCAGAAACTTGGCAATCGGAATCGGTCCAATGAAGCAAACCCCCATACTCTCCCTTCGGGAGTAATTTGGTAATCCGAACTTCCTTGCTAAGGAACGGACGGTCGCTTTTCGAAACTCTCCAACTGGAAACAAAATGTGTTCAAGCTGCCTCTCATTCAATCCGTAGAGGAAGTAGGACTGGTCCTTACTTTCATCGGCGCCGCGAAGAAGGTGAAAGCCATCTCTATCACGTCTAATCCGCGCATAATGACCCGTAGCAATGTAGTCAACGCGAAGATCCTTAAGCGCTTTTTTCATAAAAATCCCAAACTTAATTTCGCGATTGCAGACCACATCGGGGTTCGGCGTCCGGCCCGCCTGGTACTCCTCAAAAAAATAACTTATAACTTTTTCTTGGTACTCCCGACGCAAGTCCCAAACTAGGAGGGGAATCTCCAGATGCTTAGCCACTCGCACCGCCGAAACCCGATCTTCCTTGGCCGTGCAGTAAGGACCCTCATCGTAGCAGTAGAGGTGGACCCCAATCACGTCGTAGCCCTGCTGCTTCAGCAAAGCGGCGGCCACCGCCGAATCCACTCCTCCCGAAACTCCCACTGCCACCTTCGTTTCTCGGTTTTTTGCAGACATATTTTCAGAATATCACGCCCCCAAACCTGGAAAAAAGAAAAGGACTCCTGGAAAACCAAGAGTCCCAACCGGCCTATTCCGGCTCGGATTCAAACCCCCCGCCTCTAGGGAGAAAGGCCTCCTCTTCATCTTCGGAGAGATCAAAAAAAGAGAGGTTCAGAAGGACACCTGCGATTTGGGCGGCGGCCGCGGCCGCTCCTACCTTCAAATCATCCGCAAAGCTGTCCCGCGCAACCGCCGTCACATAGCGAAAAAGCCCTTCTAGGGTTGATCGGATCTCCCCCAAAGTCAACGGTCTCGGCTTCCTAGTCATGGCTCCCCTCCTGTGGTAAGCTCCTCCACCAACCCGGCCAAGCGGAAGACCCGCAGATGCCGAAAGATCCCCGTCGGCAAACTGAAGAAGCTATTTCCCGAGAAACTGATAATCTCTCCGTTCTCGGGAATGCAGAGCAGATCCGCATCCTTCAATTCCTGGAGAGCACGTTTCAGCCAGGGAGTTTCCAAAAAGGAGGCGGAAGAACTATCCGATTGGAAACGGGCAGCGGAATCAATCAACTGGCGGTTTTGAGCCACAAAAATCAGATTGTCCAAGAAGAAAGACTCCACCAACGCCTCCCGCCCCCGCTCCCGATTCTGCTGGGCGGCAATCCAAACCAGACCGAGCAGAGTCTCCTGGTGGGGAGAGAGGTACCAAGGCCGGTAGATCACCGTGCGGCCTTTCTCAAGAAACATCGGCGTCTCTCCTTTCCGAAGTCAATGGTTGTTACCAACTATAAGGCAGGAGGAGAACCAAGTCAAATTAGGAAACGGAAGGTTGCCGGCGTAAAAACTGGTAAACGCCTGTGGCCGCTCGAGCGCCGTCGGCCGCCGCGGTCACAATTTGCCGAAAGGGAATTGCCCCGGGAAGGCGAGCTAAGTCACCCGCTGCGAAAACCCCCGGAACGCTGGATTGCATATTCGGATCAACCGTAACGTAACCGTTCGCATCTAGCTCCACCCCCAAGGAATCGGCGATGGCACTGGCCGGCACCAGGCCAATCTCAATAAAGATCCCTTGCACCTCGAGGGTATCGCTCCCCCGGTAGGGAGAAGAAAGTTTGACTCCGGAAACCGCTTCTTGGCCGATAATCCCCTCCACAGTGGTGTTCAAAATCTCTTCCACGTTCCCGAGAGAACGCATCTTGGCCAGTTCGTGGGGGGCCGCCCGGTACTGATCACTGCGGACAATGATGAAAACCTTTTCCGCAAAAGCGGCCAGATGGATCGCCGCCGTGACCGCCGAGTCTCCCCCGCCCACCACCGCCACGGTTTTATCCTTAAAGAACGGGGCGTCGCAGACGGCGCAGTAGGAGACGCCGCGTCCCACCAGCTCTTTCTCCCCTGGAACTTCCAGCTGGCGGTGGTGGGCCCCCAAGGCCAAAATCACGGTCCGGGTTCGGAACTCTTCACCCCGATCGGTTTTTAGCGCAAAAACCCCCTCCTCCCGGCGCAACTCTTCCACGCGGCTAGGGAGAATCTGGACCCCGTAGGACTCCACGTGCTTTCTGAAGGCGGTGGCCAACTCCGGGCCCGAAACCGAAGGAAAACCGGGGTAATTCTCCACCGCGGAAGCATCCAAAAATTGTCCCCCTGGAACGATCCCGAAAATTAGGTGGTTTAACTTATACCGGGAGAGATAGATCGAAGCCGCCATCCCGGCGGCGCCGGCTCCCACTACGATGCAATCGTAAACTATTCCTTTGGCGGACTCCTTCATTGCTAACTAAACAGTAACAAAATTGACAATTCCCCCCACCCGGGAAGAACCGAATCTTGTAAAATGGCCCTGTGGAACAACCATTGCTAAAAGTTTCCCATCTCTCGGTAGGATTCGAACGGCATATCGTTCTGGAGGATATTAGTTTTGAGGTTCAGCCAGGAGAAACCCTCGCCGTCATTGGGCCCAATGGAGCTGGAAAGACCGTCCTCTTCCGCACCCTTTTGGGACTTCATCCCTATCAGGGGAAGATCGAGTGGCAACCGGGAGTCAAGATTGGTTACGTCCCTCAGCGGTTCTCATTAACCCCCGACCTTCCTCTCACGGTGAGAGAATTTCTCCAGCTCAAGAGCCGAAACCCTCGAGAAATTGAGGAAGAGTTGACTGGAGTGGGTTTCGAGAAAGGATTCCTGAAACATCCTCTCGGAGTTCTGTCAACGGGGCAGCAACAAAGGGTTCTGATCGCTTGGGCGCTACTGGGGAAGCCGAACTTGCTCCTTTTCGACGAGCCCACCTCCGGAGTGGACCCCGCCGGGGATGAAACGATCTACCATTTACTCCACAAACTCCAAACCCAGCGGGGATTGACAATCATTCTTATCTCCCACGAGCTCCAGATTGTCTTCCAACACGCCACCAAAGTACTCTGTCTGAACAAGACTACGATGTGCTACGGCCCGCCGCGGCAAGCTCTCGATACTACCACTCTCGCGAAGTTATTCAGGGTAGAGACGAAACACCACCAAGGAGAGCACCGTGATTGAAACTAACCCTCTCTTTATTCTCTTGGTCGGAATCTTTGTGGGCGGGGCGGCCGGATTTATCGGCTCATTCATGGTATTAAAGCGGATGGCCCTCGTAGGGGACGCCTTCACCCACGTCGCTCTTCCCGGAATGGCGATCGCTCTGCTTCTGCAGCTCGACCCGATGACCGGGGCCTTCGCCGCCCTCACTCTCGCCGCCCTCGGAATCTGGTACCTTGAAGAAACCTCCCGCATTTACCCCGAGGCACTAGTGGGAATTTTCTTCGCGACAGCGCTCGCGATCGGAATTCTCATCACTCCCGAAACTGAATTACTGGAAACGCTGTTCGGAAGCATTGAGAAGATCAACCTTCTCGAGGGATTCTTAACCATCATTCTCGCCGTTCTTGTCTCCGCCAGCGGCTACCTAATCTCCAAGAAGTTGGTCCTGGGAATACTTTCGGAGGAGCTAGCGACCTCGGTGGGCATTTCCCGCAAAAAGATTAACCTAATCTACTTACTCTTAGTCGCGGTCACCGTAACCATTGGAATTCGCTTTGTGGGAACGCTATTGATGGGAGCCCTGGTAATTATCCCGGCCGCGAGCGCCAAGAACATTAGCACTAGCCTGGGCAGCTACTACCGACTCTCCATCCTATTTGGGATAGCCTCGGCTGCCGTAGGAGTCGGGATAGCTGCGACTTACGGCATCCTTTCGGGGCCGGCCGTAGTCCTAACCAGCACGTCCCTTTTCCTAGTCACCTTCGTCATCAAAAAACTGGTAGGAAGGGTTTAAGTACCGCCGCGGCTATCAGTAGACCTCCTCCTTCTTCTCACGAGCAAAGCTAATCCACTCTTCCAAAACCTCCAGTACTACTTGGAAGGGCGCTTCCACCAGTAGCGTAACAATCAAAGCTAGGACGTTGAAACGGGAAAGGCCGGCCGAGATAATACTCCCCGCCCGGAGAAAAGGCAAGGCGAAAAAATCAAAAATCACGGTCCCAACCGTTTCTTTTCCTCCAACCATCACCAACTCCCGGGAGGACTCCCGCACCCGAAGCCCAAAATAGGTCACGATTGAAGTGTAGAAAAGAAAGAGCGCAACTGCGAAGGGAGTAAACCCCAGCCGAGTTAAATACAAGGAGACAAAACCAAAAATCGCAACAAAAGCGAGGAGATAAATTAGAAATAAAGTCAGGGCAATTCCCCCGCTCCGCCTTTTTACCTCCACCCGATTCTGCTCGGAAAAAACTCCCCGGCCGGCACCGTTGGGAGAAAAAATTGCCTCTTGAGCCGCGGCAACTACCCGCTCCTCGTTTTCCCGCTCCGGGGTACCTAGAGAAGAGGTCAGCAAGAAAAGCAGCAAGGGAGGAAAGAAGAAGTTAATCGCCAGGGGAACCAAGTGGACTTTTCCGTAAATAATTCGCTCCGCAGGAAGTTCCAGGGCAAAAGTTAAAAGAATTTTGGTTAGGAAGATATAAATCAAGGCGCGCGTCGTTGTAGTGGTTAACCGCTCCCGCTCGCGGGCCATTTTCCGCCGGTAGGAATCAGATACTTCTTGAGCCAATCGGGCACGGTTCTCCAAGATTCCAATCCCTGCGCGCTCCAAGGCATCTCGCAACATCACGAACGGGGAAGTGTAACGGCGTACCAATGCCGAGAGCGCTCCGCCCAACCGGTAACTGGAGATCTTACTAATAGCCGCCTTAATCTGGGGCAAATTACTGATCACCTCCCCAATGTGAGCTTCTCCATTCGTCTTCCAATCCGGGTAGAAGAGTTCGAAGAGATTAAATTCCAACATCGCCCGATCCAGCTTAAGGAGATTGCGGTAAATCGCCACTTGGAGCTGAATCAAGGCATAGCGCTCATCCAGCTGAGGGTCGGAGAGAATGATGGCCTTCTTTAGATTTGCCAGCATCAAATCAGCCAGGGCATCCTCCCGAGTGGGCGGGGCAAAGAACTCTTCGATCTCCGAAGAAGCAAGCCGAATCACCAAAGCAAAATCGTCGTCAGTCGGGTTGAGCTCCCGCCCGTGCAAAACTTGGCGGTACTTCTCCAAAATTCGAACCACGTTCCCAACCACACTCTCCGGGTAGTAATCATTCTTGAGATAGCGGCCCCGGATTAACTCCTTCAGTAGTCCTTCCGCTACCAGCTGGGAATTAGATTCTGCCCGCAACCGGCGGGAGAGAATTCGCTCGATTGAAGCGCGGCGGAAAAGATGGGGCTCGGTATACTCCATTGCCCGCCGAACCCTTTCGTAGATGGAAGCTAAGGTAGCCACGGCATGCGGCACCTTAATCCGGGGACCCTCACCGAAAGTGGGTTCCAAATCTTGGGAGTAGGCCTGCGCTAAAGCTTGGACAGCGATCTGTCGCTCGGAACTGGAAGCGGCCGAATCTTCGCTACTGTGCATCGCTGTCTATGATAACACGGCCGATCGGAAGCGGGGATTTACAATCTTGCCCGGAGCCGGATCTCCTCCTCCACCTCCGCGGCGGGGCGAGTGTATTTCATCCGAGACTCCTCTTTAATCTGGGCAGCCCGGCGGGGATCTCGCGCAATGGCTTGAATCTGGGACCAGTCCGTCCGCATCCTAAACGGGATCGAGGGAACCCCATTAATCAACAAGCGGACGTAGGCTTGCCCGATGGCCGCATTGAGCAAATCCATCCGAGAGAAATCGGGGGAAACCTCGCTCTCAAGAAACTCGGCATCTTCCGCCCCAACTCGGAAAAGAATCTTGGTTCCCACGTTCCCAAAAACTGCCCGCTTGATATCTTCAGTCAGCTGACCAATAAACTGATTCGCCACAATTAGATTCAGCCGGTATTTCCGGGCCTCGGATAGGATTTGGACGAAGTCGGGCGTCGCAAAGTTTTGGAATTCATCCACGTAAAGGTAGAAGTCCGGCCGCTGCTCTTCGGGTATCTCTACCCGCCCCATGGCTGCTGTCAAAATCCGCGGCACTAAAATCAGCCCCAAAAAGTTGGAATTTTCCTCCCCAATCCTCCCTTTGGAGAGGTTCACTAATAGAACCTTTCGCTGATCCATTACCTCCCGGAAGCTGAAGGAGGATTTCCCCTGGCCGATGATGTTGCGCATCAGCTTTTCCGTCACAAACCGGTCGAACTTGGAGACGAAGTAGCCCAAGGTTTCGCTTTTGTGAAAGTCGGAAGTTTGAGCAAGCTCGTCAGTCCAATATTTCTTCACAATCGGATCCGTAATTAACGGGACCTTGCTAGCGGCAAAAACCGGGTCGGTCAGCAGGCGGAAAACTTCCACCAAGGTATTTTCCTTCTCGCTCATCGCTGTGAGCATCACATTCCGCACCGCCCGCTCCAAGCGGGGGCCCAAAATTCCGGTTCGGTTTGGATCATAAAGCTTGTAAAGGAGAGAAATAAAGGAGTTAATTACGAGATGTTTTCCTTCTTCTGTCTCCGCTTCCAAGATGTTGAGAGCCGGCGGCCGTTCTAAATCACCGGGATCGAAGTAAATTACATCGGCCTGGCGTTCTTTCGGGATCATTTGGAGAAGATCCTCCACCGCGTCGCCATGCGGATCTACGAAACAAAGCCCCTCACCGGCGACGATATCTTGATAAGCCATAAACTTGAGCAACTCGCTTTTACCGGTTCCGGTCTGACCGATGATGTAAGTATGCCGCCGGCGATCGTTTCGCTGCAGATAGACCGGTACTTCTATCCCCCGCGAGGACGCTCGACCAAGGTAGAGACCCGCAGTCGGCAGATCTAAGGGAATCGCCCCGGTTTTGGCCCCCAACCACTTAATGTTCGGCGTTGCTACCCACTTGTTGGGCAGGTGGAAAAGCGTCGCCAGCTCCTCGCTCGAAAAGACCGTCCAGTGCATAAAGCGCGGAACATGCCGGTAGAGAAAATCCACCATAAAGGACTTTTTAAAGAGGGCTTTCTTAACAGCAAAACCCGCTAGCTGTGGCGCGGAGAATTGGCTCAAACTGGTCACAATGCTGGAGAGTTGGAGATCGGCCGAAGCTTTCGTCGGCGCGACGGTCACAATCCTGATCAGCGCATAAAATCCGGGTTTATTGACCTTCCGGGCAATCGCTTCCTCAGTTTCCTTTCCCAGAACAACCCGACTCTCTCCCTCCGGCTTTCTCTCCATTTCTTTCGCCTTTAAAATGAAGGCCTGGCCTTGGCGCTGCCAGCTGGCGTCAGCCGGAGAGACCACAATTTGGATCACCGCCGCCTCGCCTTGGGCCAGCTTGGTTAAAGCGGAGGTAATGGTGTTAAGGGAATCGGTCTCTTCGCCCAAATCTACGTACGTCCTAATTGGGTAATACTTTGGTCCAGTTGTTACAAGCTGATTAAAAGAAACGTACCCTTCTTTTTGAAAAATGTCATACTCCTGAACTTCCTTAATCTCGGCACTGGGATAAGCCGCGTGCAGCTGTTTCTCCACTAAAGAACAAACCTCGCGAGGAGAAACTACCACAAAATGGATATGCTCGTGGTCCGCTATAATTTCGAAACTTAAATTAATCTGGGGGACCCCCAAGGACAGCGGTCCTCCACCCCGGTGGAGCCCCGCAAGGGAAGTGAAAAATTGCTCGGCGGCACCCGCCCGAATCTCGCTGTCCCGCGGCACCAACACCTCCAAAAAGACTAAATCGGGTCCGCCTTTCCGAGAAGCAACGGGGCCCGCCAGTTTCTGCCACTGCCGCTTCCACCATTCCCCCAACCAGCGGAAGGCACTCGTAATCGGAAGCTTCTGAGATTCCTTTACCTCCTGAACAGTTAAGGGTGGGGCAACCAGCCCCGGCTCAATCGGGGAACCGGGAAGAGAAGGCGGAGTTGGCGAGACTGGGGACGGCGAAGCTGGAAGGGAGGGCGGAGGAACGGAAGAGGAAGGTAAGGCCGCGGGACTCTCAGGAGCGGTTTCGGCCTCCTTGCCTACCTCCGACGGGGAGGGCTTTTCGGGAGCAGGAAAACCGGGGATTTTTTCGGGAGTACCGGAGATTGGCTCTGTTTCCACACCTCTATCCTGCCACAAAATTGACCCGGGAAGCTACTTGACTAAACCTCGAACCCAATCTAGGAACTTGCTAAGCCCGCTGCGGGCCGCGGCCTGCTCCTCTTCAATCACTTGCTGAAAGGATTCAAATGGCAGGGCACCTTGGACAACTTTGGCAGTAATGGTTCCGGAGGAGCGCGTTTGGCCAATAAAGAAGGTGGGCGTCCCAATCCCTTGAGAAAAAACACTTGAGTAATTCTGGGCGATTTCGGTAATGTAGGCCAAATCCGCAGCCACCTCGTCTCTGAATTCCTCGGTGGAGAGGCAGTGGTTAAACGCGGCCGCATCCAACCCGATCTTGGTGGCGGCGGCGGCGTAATCCGCCTCCTTCATCCCCTCCCCGTTGGAGGCGGTTCGGGCAAAGATTTCGTCGTGGTAAGAGAAATATCCCTCATCTCCCTTTTGATCGCGGGCGCAATTGGCCGCCAAGGCCTCTTTGGTCGCGACTGGATCATGGAAAGACAAGGGAAGATCGCGGTAGACAAACCTAACCTTGCCGGTGTCGATGTACTGTTCCTTGATCTTGGGAAGAGTTTCCGCAAAGAAGCTCTTGCAGAACGGGCACTCGTAGTCAGAAAACTCAATTATCGTAACTGGGGCATTAGGATCACCGAGACCGGGGTCGTCGTCCACCGAAATTTCCACCTCTCCCGCCACCGCGCCCGTGGGGAAACTGTCGGAAATTCTCCCCAAGCCACCGGTGGTAAGAATCGCGGCGGCCACTATCATCCCACTCAACAAGATCGCGGAAGGCAAAAAAAGGGGCCGGTAACGGGTGATCCAGTCGGAAGGCGCTTTAGCCATTGCGACAGTATAACAAAACTGGTCAGGCGGAAGGTGCTAACTCCTTGTTAACCAGATTCACCGGAGGTTTTCCTGCCAATACATCTAACACCGCTTGGGCCGCCAGTACCGCCATTGCGCCCCGGGCCTCGATCGTCGCCGAAGCAGTGTGGGGCGTCAGCACGACATTGGGAAGCTCCGCTAATCCCGGCGCCAGGTTGGGCTCATTCTCGTAAACGTCCAGCGCGGCTCCTTTAATCGTGCCCGCCTTGAGGGCTCCCACCAACGCGGCTTCATCCACAATTGGCCCCCGCGAAGTATTGACAAGATAAGCCGTCGGTTTCATTAGTTTTAGCCGGTCAGCATTGATTAAGTGGCGGGTCTCTGGAAGGAGCGGAACATGGATTGAAACGAAGTCCGCCTCCTTCAGCAGAGCGTCTAAGCCCCGAAACTCTGCCCCAAACTCCTGCTCAAACTCGGTGGAGGGTTGAATATCATAGTAGAGTACCTGCATCCCCATCCCTTTGGAAGCGATCTCGGCCACCCGGGAGCCGATTCGGCCCAGCCCGACTACTCCCAAAACCTTTCCCTGGAGCTCGGTTCCCAGCAGCAGCTCCGGCTCCCAGCCCCGATACTTCCCTTGGCGGGTGAACTGATCGGATTCCGGAATCCGGCGGGCAATTGCCAAAAGCAGGGCGAAGGTGTGCTCCGCCACCGCTTCGGTCAGTACCCCCGGAGTGTTAGAAACGTAGATCTTGCGCTGAGTCGCGGCCGGAACGTCAATGTTGTCGTAGCCGACGGCGTAGTTGGAGATCAGCTTGAGTTGGGGACCGGCGGCGTCCATCACTTCCCCATCGATCTTGTCGGTCAGGAGGGAGAGGATCGCTTCCGCTCCCTTAACCCGTTCCAGCAGCACCTCGCGAGGAATCACCCGATCCTCTTCCCAAACCGAAAAATCGGTCCCTTTTAGGAGATCCAAACCAGCCCGGGGAATTTTGCGAGTGACGAAAACCTTGGGCATCAGAACTAGAATAACAGAATTACCAGAGCCAGAATAACAGAATTTGGTAGCCAATCTCTATCGATACCCACATCAAGCCGCATTTTACTGTTTTACAGAAAACTGTAAAACGGTAGAAACTAACCGAATAATCGATTACAACCTAATAAATCGGGTTAAAATTGGGTTAAAACCAAGTCAACGGGAAACGTCTTTGCGGGTAAAACCGGTGTAGACTTTCTTTTTAAAAACTTTCATTGAGGAGCCGACTTGACGGTAAGTTTTTGATTTTGCCTCACTCTCAACCTTCTCCTCCCGTTTGTCAATCAACTCAAAACAACGGGGGTGCTGGTCCATACTCTTCTGGACAGAGGAAATTGTACTGTAGCCGACTTTAAGCTCCCGAGCTAGGTCACTTACTAACTTCCCTTGGGAAAGAAGTTGGGCGATCTTGATCCGGCGGCCAAGCCGCAAACGCTCGTCGGAAGTCAAAATCCCGTTCATAATTTCTTCCACGTCATAACCGTCCTTAGCCGCCAGAAGCGCCGCTCGAAGTTTATTGAGCGCGTCAAAGATTTCCTCCCTGGAGAGAAACTGATATCGCCGCATTTGCGCTAATTTTACACCCCCATTTCCAAATTTCCAGTTTTACAGAAATCTGTAAAACAGTAGAGAATTGCTAAGGAGAAGGGTTTAGAAACCGAAGTAGGTTAGAATCAAAATCCACCCGAGGGAATTTTGCGGGTCACGAAAACTCTCGCCATCAAGAGCAGAACATCGGATACGGGGTATCAGAGGCAAGCAGATTTCTAATTGACGAGAATCTTCCTTGACTTTACCAAACCTAAACCTATACTTAGGGTAAGGGCTAATTCAGGAAACAGAAAGGAGAAGAGGATCGCCGCCAAGCCCAAATCCTCCTGTTCATACGGAGGGAGAGATGCCTCCCAAAGAGTACTGGTACGATTCGCATGGGAACTACCACGAAGATTGGAAGCGGGCGGTCGAGGCCGAAAGAGCCAACGAAGAGGCGGCCGGCCGGTCAGACTGCCGCGCGGGCTTCGACGAACGCAGTGGCTCCAGTGAGAATGATTCTGACAAGAATGACTCCAGTAAGAGTAGTGGGAAATGACTCCAGCGTGGGTAAACCGAGTTTTGGTTTACCCTCTTTTATTGTAGTCTGAACAGTGGCAATAAAAATGGTCCCCACAACTAAAGACCCAGAACTGGAGAGGCTAGGCAGGGCTTATGAAGCTTACTTCGACGTGGCTGATCCAAGGAAGATCGGAGAGATTCGCAGAGATATTTTCTTCTTCCGCAAACCGTTTTTGGAAAGGGAAAAAGCCTACCTCCAGCATAAAAAAACAATCGGGGAGCTAAAGCCGCTCTACAAAGACCTGGTCAAGGCAAGAAATAAATACGCCCAATCGAAAGGCCCCTATCGAAACTTCCTCCATTTTGCCCTCAATGATGATGGTGTACCAGAAAAAAGTTTTGAAAAATTCCTTGAACAAATCGATTCACTGATAAATAGGATCAACAAAAACCTCCCCAAACCAAAAAACAGCGGACAGTTCTATTCTCCCCTCAACATGCCAGACTTTATCGACGAGATTAGTAGCAAAAAATACTCGCTACCAGAATATGTCATAAGAAGATTGGGCGAATACTCTCCCGAAATTGGGCAAATGCTCCCAAGGATAAGATTTGAGGATGCGGATAAAAATCACGGTTTTAACGAGGCTCTTTTCCGGCCCGTTACGGGAACTGTCGTAGTTCGAACTTGGCCAAGCTCCGATCTTCAACACGCAATCTCCCTAGCTCACGAAGTAGGACACGCTGTAGCATACCTCCGATTAATAAAGGAAGGGATAGATCCCAAAGACAAACCAAAGTACTGGCACGAAAAGCAGGCTATCAGAATGGAGTTAACTTTTATTGGAACACTCCCCCAGGATCTGCGAAACGCTGCTATCGGAAACATCCTTTGGCAGTTTACTATTGCTTTGTTTGAAGTGGAAACATACGCCAAGCCCAATCTAAATTTCGATCGAGTGTTTGCCCAGTCTTTTAACCGCTGTTATAAAGAAGCTCAACAAAAAGAAAATCCATTTTATGTAGTAATGGAACCGCTTCTCCGCCGCCCCTGCTCCGCCGTTACGCAAGGAATAGTTCACACCGGGGAACTTTCTCAAGTACTCAATTAATCCAAAAATTTAGCAGACCTTGGGAATCTTGCGGGCCAACTCAATTATTCCTCAGCTTCCGGCGTGGAGCGGATCTTGAACCCGACAAACCCTTGCCCGAAATCCTCGATCATTAAGGTCTCGAGAATCTTCTCCCCCTCTTCGGGAGAAAACCACTCGACAAAGAACCGGTTCCAGAGCGCTTCCCGAACGTGATAGGTGTATTGTCCCCCTTCGCTGAAAGATCCGGAAGGGCTGGCCGCGAGGGAGAAGACATTGTCCTCGAAGTTGAAAGAGACCAATTCCCCAGAGAAAAAGCCACAAAGGTGGGTTTTGCCCCTCCAGAAGGACAGTCCCCCCTTCGCTAAAGCTCCGGAGGGCAGGCCCGGAGTGTTGTCGGCGAGGGCGGCAAGATTGGCGGAAGCCCGGGCCCAATGCAGCGCTTCCGGAGAAATGTGGGGGATCTGGAGGCGCGGGTCATTCGGATTCTCCTTCGCCAAATAGCGCTGCATAATTACCCAGGAAACAATATTCTCCAGCTCCGGCGCCGATTCCCGCACGTCTCCCCGCAGGGCGGAAACAAACTTGCCGGAAAAGGTGCCCGGATCTTCCGCGATCATCCGAAAATATTTCGCGTAAAACATCACTTCGTTGAGGTAGTGGAACATCATCGAAAACATCCGGGTGAGCGCCCCTTCGGTGTATTCCACCGGAATGATGATCACAACCCCCAGCTCCTTGAGGTGGGTAGCATTGTGGAACTTTTTCTTGGTAAAATTCCGGGCTTCCGGTCCCCACTTCTTGGGATCGAGCACCCGCATCACAATCGGCCGCTCCTCGAAGTCGTCGGGGGTGAGCTGGGAGAACGGGGCGAAGAAGACTTCATTTTGCCACTTCCGGTCCTCTAAAAACCGGAGGGCCGAAAAAACCTCGAAAAGGTCCTCCTTCGCCAACAGCTCTTCGGCACTACTGTATTTAAGTTGGGCGAGGATGTTTTTCGGCGGGTTCTGGCGGAAAAGTTCCTTCGCTTTCTCTTCCTTCAGGAAAAAACCCTTCGCGGGCTGGAACCCCGTTTTTAGCGGGGTTGCGCCGGAGGCAGCAACAATCTCCGCCGCCCGAGCAAAGAGCTTCTTGATGTAGTTGTGGTCCAACATTGCCGGCTCGCCCAACGCCTTCTTCGCCTCCTCCTCCAAGAGAGCCACCCGCTCCGCCAAGGCCGCCAAGATCTCCTTTCGAGGAGAACTTCCCGAAAGCCCCAGCTCGTCGAGGACCCGCGATCTCTCTTCCCTTATTTTCTCTACCAACTGCTCGGGAACCTCTCTCTTTCCCGTAAACTCCGCCATTTCGTCGGTTAATTCTTCAAGTTTCTTTTTAGTTGTACCAAGGAGTTGCGCCAGTTCTTCCATAGACTATCGTAAAATAAAAGCACCAACGGGACGGAAACTTAATTGGACTGACTTAACGGGCTTCACTGATTTAACCGCCTTTCCTTTACTTCAAGCGCTTGACTAACTCCTCTAATTTTCTGCGCTTAAGCAACCCGGCCTGCGCCCCAACCTTCTGAGTAACCGACTCGGCGTTGAGGGTCCCCCATTTCAAGGCTTCTCTCAAAGATTTGCCCAGGACCAGCGCGCTAGTCAAACCACAGGAGAAGGCATCTCCTGCTCCCGTCCGTTCCTTCGCCTTGACCTTCGTCGCGGCCTGAAAGATAAACTCGTAGCCGTCAAAAGCATACGCCCCTTGCGGTCCATCCGTCACCACCACGATCCGCGGACCCAAATCGCGCAGGCGGAGGAGCATCTCTCGCTCGCTCTTAAAAGCGTGATCCAGCCCCAACAACCTTCCCGCTTCCTCTCGGTTAAGAATCAACACCTCAGTAATCTTAAGGAGCTGCCCGTAAGCTGCTAGCCCCTCTTTGATCTGGTAAGAACCGGGGTTGAACGCCAGCTTCACCCGGTTCTCGTGGACGTAGTGGACGAAGGGGGCGTGGAAATAATCGTGGCCGGGAGCCAAAGAAGAAAAGTAGACCCAGGGAGCGTAGACTTCCGGAATTAGATAGTGGCGGGGCTGGTGAGCGGAAAGGATCGTCCGCTCGCCTCTTGAAGAAATAATCACATTAACATTGGTGGGCTGATCCCGATCTACCTCCACCAACTCGGTGCTGACTTTCTCCTTTTTAAAATTCTCCAGAACCTCTTTCCCAAAAAGATCATCTCCAACGTGAGTGTAGATACCGGTCTTGAGCCCCAACCGAGAAGCACCAACGGCGACATTGGCGGCATTGCCGCCGAAAGTTAGTTCCAACCCTTTACTGGAAACTTTGTCGGCCGCGGAAAGGCATAGCTCGCACTTCTCGTCGCCGTGCAATTGGCAGTGAATATCGGCTTTTTCGGGAAAAGTAAAAATATCGACCGTGCAGTCGCCGATCGTCAAAAGATCAAACTTTGCCGTCACGCCTTCTGGGGAAGACATTGATTTAAAGATACCAGAAGCCCGTTATCAGTTACCAGCTTCCGCCCCCGCCGCCGCCGAATCCACCTCCCGAGAATCCGCCCCCACCGAAACCGCTTCCCCCTTGGGAAGCCGGCCGGGAAGGGAGGGTTGAAACCAAGGAGTTCTCCATCGCATGAATTGAGGAAGAGAAACCCCCAAGGTTGAACGGACCCGGCCCGACGTACCAAGTCGGCGGAGGCGGTTCAATCCCGAGCGCTTGGAAAGCTCTAACCCATTTGTCCACCACCCCAAAAACCATTGCGTAGGGGAGAAACTCATCAAAGCGGTTGATGCGCTCGTTGAACTGCTGTTGATATTTTTGGGCCGTGGAAATAAAGAGCTTGAACCCGCTCGCCCGCCGAACCGCTTCCGTCCCTTTCGCGGTCTTCCGCGGCATCAGCGGCGCCGCCAGCATTGTCAACCCCGCCAACACCGCCAACGGCACCGGCACCCACCCGAGCCCCATGCCGCCAAAGAGATAGAACAACAACCCCGAAACAATCCCTACCGCTACACCCCGGATTAGGTGCTGCGAGAGCACTTGATTCGGCGGCTGAGGAAAGTACCCTTTCTTAGTGAGGTCGGTGTAAAGATGCTCCCGGATCTTCGCCAACCGAAGGTAGAACTTCTCCTGCAAATCTGCAAGCGCGACCCGCTCTTTACCCAACCCGTCCCGACCGAAAATTCCGCGCAGGATCTCCTTCTCCCATTCTCCCAACTTCGGATCGTCTAGGAACTCCTTCTTCCGTTCAAAGAAGTAAGCGGACCTCCGACCTTTCTTCTCTTCGACAATCTTTAAATATCCTCGAACTGCTAAATCGACGATTTGGGAGGAGATATCCTTGAGGCTGACGCGCTCGTCGATCAGCGTGCCAATTTCTCCCGGGCGGAGATTTTCGGGAGGGTCAAACTCCACCACCACGGTCTGACGGGCGAAAAGCGGTTTGGTTTCGGCTCCCGCTCTAGGATTCAGAATCACCTGATTGCGATACCAAAGATCCCGCCCATGTTTCCACCACTGTCGCACCACGTAAGCCACCGCCGCCAATGAGCCTAAAATCAACCAATAGGGCCGAATTAGGTCATCCCAATAAACTGGATCCCGCACTAATCCTTTGGGAAAAGAATTTACAATTGTGAGTCCTTCGCCCGGACTAAGTGGGGCGGTGGTAGCGAACTCTCCCCGCGTAGCACGAACCCTCGCAGAACAAGCCTGCGCCTGGGACCCTAAGGCACCGGTAAAACAGAGCGTCTGCTGAATATCCCCATTCTCTAATGAAACCGCGGCCGTCGCTCGGCGAACCCCCACTTCCCAGTCGGCCCCGGTCACATTCCAATAGAATTCGTCATGGTCGTCGAACCGAGTAATAACCTTACCCACTAAGTAGGAGATTTGGTAGGTATGTCGGCCCGTGACAGTTTGGTTCGGATCCCCAATCCTAACCGTGGTGAAACCATCGGACGAGGTAACTTTGGTCTTTACCCACCTTCCGTCCTGCCGAACTGTTTTAAGGTCAAATCTAATCCCGGCAGTTGGGATCGTCCGAAAGATCCCGTGCTTTTGCAAAGGGCCGAAATCCACCTCAATCGTCTCCGTCACCTGCACCTTGCCGCTTTGGGGAATAAAAACCTGGGAATCAAAACTCTCAATCACCCAACCCTCCTGAGCTAAGGCGGGGCGGGGAAGGGCCAGGAGCACCAGCGAAAGAAAAAGGAAAAAGAAGCGTTTCACCGGACCCAGTCTAGCAAAAACAGGAGCAACCTGGTACAATTGCGCTATAATGGGAGAAGGAATGGCCCCAGAAGAAATTCAAAAAGAGGCCGAAAGATTCAACGCGGAAAAGGCGGCGGCGCGGGAAGCCGTCCCGGAGCAAAAAATGGAAGCTCGATTGGAAGATGACAGCGTTGCCCAGATCGCTCCCGAGTTCGCGGGAACGGAAACCCCAGTCAAGCTGGAGTTTCGAAAAGAACCGGAGACGGGAACCCTGCTTTACCTGGAGAAGCCCGCCGAATTTACCTCCAAAGGAAGGATTGGCTTCCGCAAATTCTTCCGCGCCCAAGAACCGCTGGGATTCGTTCAAAAGCGGGAAGGAACCGTTTACCTCCGAGCAGAACCAGTTGATCCGGAAGAAGTAGAAGCCCGAAAGACCGAAGCCGTCGACATGCGCGATTACCTCACCGCGGAAACCCGGGCGAAACTCGGAATTTAATGTTGTTCGGTAAAGAAAAAACCTCCCTGAAGCAAAAGGGGTTTCTCCAGGCGCTAGGAGTGGCTGTCTATTGCACCCTTGTCGGTTTGCTCTTGGGAAACGGCGACCTCCTCTTCGGTCAGGCGAACCTGATTCTCGGCTCGATTCTAATGCTGGTTCTTTTCAGTGTCTCGGTGCTGGTTTGCGGCTTGCTGGTTTTCTTCCAACCCTACCGGCTCTTCTCCGACGGAAAAAGAAAAGAAGCCGCCGATCTGGTAATCTTTACCGCGATTTGGCTAGCAGCCTTCTTATTCCTCTCGCTCATTCTGACCATTCTTATAAGATAGAGTAAAGAAGTGGGAGAATTAACGGGACGGGTGGCGAAACTCCAAATAGGAGTAAACCGTCAAATAAATTGCCGCGAGTAACACCGGAATAATGGCGAGGTAAAACGCCCAATCCTGAAAGAAAACCCCCAGAACGGCGATCGCTCCGGCAATCTTAAATAGTTTTCCGCCCAGCCGGTGGGTCTTATCCCAAACCGCATCGCTACTCAATGTCCAAGGAGTCCGAATCCCAATAAACCAATTCCGCTTAGCCTTCTCGATCAGAATTCCGCAGTAGTAAAAGAGGATTCCAATCGCGACCGGCAGGAAGATCCGAATGTCGAGTTGAACCCCCAAATTCCAAAGGAGACTGAAACTGTAGATCCCCAACAGGAACAGCGTAATCAGAACAATAAACCAATCAAAGTACTTCCGAAATTTGGCGATATTGGCCTTGAGCGGATCAATTCGCGGAATCAAAAGGAAGAACAGAAACATCACCAGCGCAACCGCCGGCATCAGGAAAACGCCCCAGAACCGGGAGACGAAACCATCCACCTCGCCTCGGATATTCCAATGACCGACCATCGGATCGGGTAGCTGGGGGTAAAAATAAACTCCCACCGCCGTCGCCAGCAGAACCAAGAGCAAAATGACCCACTCGCTTTTCCGCATCACAGCTTGAGTATACTCTATTTCTTCCGAAGGCGCGTTATAATTGGGTCACAGCTCCCGAGAATCAAACTGGAGAGAAAGGAGACGACGTGCCCCCAACGGACCCCCGCCTAAAAAGGGCTGCGGTTGAAAGCATTCAGAGCTCGATTCGACATTATCTGGACGAGGCCGCTCGCATCCAGCCCGATGTGGTGGATCCCAACGCCCGCCGGGCGCTGGTTTCACTCAAAGTGGCGGTAGATCAGATGTTCACCCTTCTTCAACTCGCTCTGGCTAACTACCTTCGAGAAGCCAGCGAACGCTCCGACCAGGATTGCGGGGAGAGAAAAAGATGAAGAAAATTATGTCCATCCGGTTCCTGCGCACCGGAGTCTGGGTTGGAAGCTTAGGGGGAGGAATACTCCTCTCTCTCCTGCTCAATTACCTCTGGCCCGGCCGGGGACTGACCTTCCTCGGAGCTACGTCCTACCTTGTCTCGGGCTACATTCTTGATCGAACGGTGCGAACCTACAGCGATTGGGACCGGCGGTTCTTCACTCGGGAATACGGCCGGAAGATGCCGTTTCTGCTGGGTCTCGGCGGACCGTTCTACCTGGCGGGAGAGTTCTTTCGCGACCTGTGGCGGTACCCCTGAATGAGACCGAAATCCTAAGCGGTGGGACACCCATCCCGCCGCTTTTTTTTACGACCACAAAAAGGCGGTGCGCTTTGCGCAACACCGCTTTTGTTCTATCATCGGATTCGCTCCCCCAGATGTCCGAAGAACCGTCTCCACAAAACCCCGAATCGCTCGCGAGAGAAGAGCAGATGTAAAAACCCTAATAGCGCAATCCCGATGAGGTAGGTTGGATCTTGAAGAGTGGCAACCACGAAATAAAGGACAATCCAAGCGAAGGTGATAATCCCCTGAAAAATCAGGAAATCCACTCGGACCAGAATGAAGGCGCCGACCACTGCCAATGCGTAAACTCGGAAGTCTACGAATCCGGTCAGGGCCAGCAGGGTGAAGCTTCCCAGCCCGAGCAACAAGTCCACCCAGCCATCATTTCTCCCGAAGAATCCCTCTCCGGCATGGCCGCTCCGGCGCGCCAATTGGCCGTCAAACAAGTCCGTTAACCAGAGCAGGAGCAACAGCCAACCGGCGGTCCCCGCCACCGCGGGAGCACCGCGGATTAAGCCGATTACCGGAATCAGCCCCGCTCCCAAAAGTCGGACTGCCGTCAGAATATCCGCCGCCCGTTTCAGCGTCATCTCCCTTCCCTCCGAGATTTTTTGATTTGCTTAGATTCTACCCCCGAATTCTATAACGTCAAGGGAAAAAAATCCTTGCTATTATTTGGGCGGAAAACGAAGAGAGGAGAAGAGAAATGGCCGACCAGCATATCCGCGCTTGGAAAGCCTTTCGCTTGGACAAGCAAGGGCGTCTTCGGTTTCTGTTCCATGGTCATGCTGGAACAACCCTGGTACCCGTAGGAACTTGGCTGGAAGCCAAAGCCCACTGGGTCCGAGACTCGGGAGATAGGAACCAAAAGGCCTACCGCGCCGGGTTCCACTGTTTTCCCCGCCGGGAAGATGCGGATAGGTTTGAGAAGCGGATCCGGGGGAAGTACTTTATCCTGCCGGTTCTGGTTTCGGCCGCGCGACCCAAACCACGGACAAACGTCGGTTCTTGGCTCGCCCGGTACTTGCTTGTTCCCACCTAACGCTAACCTCCGCCAGAGGCGGACAGGCGTTGGGTTTTTTCTTTCGTGCTATACTGGGAAGTTCTGTTTCCTCGTTTGGTAAATAAGGTACCCCAAAGGCACTCTCTATTCACCCAGCAGAAACAGCAAAATAAAGGTGGTGATATAAGTATGGCAAAAAGACTATTTGTCGGGGGACTCTCTTACAGTATCTCCGACCAGAAACTGGAGGAAATCTTCTCCGTGATTGGAAACGTCAGCTCCGCCAACGTAATCACTGACCGGGAAACCGGCCAGAGCAAGGGTTTTGGCTTTGTGGAGTTTGAGAAAGATGCGGACGCCGATGAGGCGATCGCAAAACTCAACGGTACCGAAGCAGAAGGAAGAAAAATCTCCGTCAGCGTCGCCCGACCGCGGGAAGAACGCTCCCGAAGAAGCTGGTAGCTCGCTTCTCCTGCCGGAAGGAATAACCTGGTTCTCGTGCCGACCCCGGGTGGAATTCCGCCCGCGGCATTGAATTACCCCAGTCAAAGAAAGATAATGGAGGCGTGCGATCCTTCCCAAAGATCGAAAAGCCGTTCCAGACTTCCCCCGCGACTCTGTTCGAGGTCCTGCAAACCAGTCCGCAGGGGCTGACGGAAGCGGAAGCGCGGTCCCGTTGGGAAGAGCTTGGCCCCAACCAAATCGAACTCAAAAAGCGGCGGACCGCCGTTGCGATTCTGTTTTCCCAACTTCAAAACTGGCTAATGCTGGTACTGATCGCCGCCGCGTTGGTTTCGTTTTCACTGGGCGAAAGGGTAGACTCCTTGGTAATCCTGGGAATTGTCCTTCTGAGTATCCTTTTCGGTTTCTTCCAAGAATATCGGGCCGAAAGAACTCTCGAAAGTTTAAAGAAATTCATCTCCCATCAGGCCCGAGTCCTCCGGGACGGGCAGGTAAAGAAGATTAATGCCGCTCTTCTTACCGTCGGGGATATCGTTCTCGTACGGTTAGGTGACCGCATCCCGGCCGATCTCCGGCTGCTGGAAGCGCATAATCTTACGACCGACGAGATGCTTATCACAGGAGAATCGCTCCCGGCGGTAAAAGCGCCGGGGCCGCTACGGCTCACCGATCCCGCCGTGGCCGAGCAGAAGAACATGCTTTTCGCCGGCAGCACGGTCTCCTCCGGGGAGGGCCGGGGAGTCGTAGTCGCGGTCGGAGCCGCCACTTACCTGGGCCAAACCGCAAAACGCCTAGAACAACCGGAACCCCCTACCGAGTTTCAGAAACAACTCCGGGCCTTCAGCCGCTTTCTCCTAGGGATAATCCTGGCTCTAACGGTCTTTGTCTTTCTCGCTAACGCCCTTCTCGGAAAAGGCTATCTCAATTCCTTCCTGTTCGCGGTCGCCTTGGCAGTGGGGGTTACTCCGGAACTGCTCCCAATGATTATCACCGTCACCCTTTCTCAAGGAGCTCTTCAAATGGCCCGCCTCAAAGTCGTGGTAAAGAAGCTGGTTTCCGTGGAAGACCTCGGCAATATCGACACTCTCTGCACCGACAAAACCGGAACTCTAACTATCGGAAAGTTCACTCTTAAGAACTATTTGGACGATCACTTCGCAACCAGTGAGAAGGTTCTTCTCGATGCACTAGCGTGCGTTAACGCGGGGCGGGCGGGGGCGTTGCCCCCCAGTGACTTAGACCGGGCAATCTGGGAAGCACCGGTCAGCAAACGCCTCCGTCCGCAGTTGGAGAAAACAGAGATTTTGGGCGAAAACGAATTTGATTTTGACCGTCGGAGGGAAAGCGTTCTCCTTCAAGTTGGGGAAAGCCGCCGCCTAATTGTAATGGGAGCACCCGAATCGGTCTTCGCCCAATGCCAATTTTCTTCCTCTGCCGAGAAAAGAAAGGCCTGGAATTGGATTGAGAAAGCCGAGAATCAAGGGAATCGGATAATCGCCTTGGCTACCAAGGAAACTACCAAAACCCGAGTTACCTCCCGCGATGAGACGAATCTCTCTTGGGAGGGTTTATTGGTCTTCACGGACCCGATTAAAGGGACCGCGCAGAAGTCTTTGGACCTTTTCCGCCAGCTGGGGGTCAACATTAAAATCATCAGCGGCGACAGTCCGCGAGTAGTTAAGCGGGTGGCGATGGCGGTCGGATTGGCCCGAGAGAACACCCCGGTCGCGCTCGGCAGCGAACTGGAGAAGCTTAACCCCGCCCAATTTGAAGAATGGGCGCGGAAGTACACCCTCTTTGCCCGAACCACTCCGACCCAAAAGGAACGGCTGATCGCCAGTCTAAATCGGGAGGGACATATCGTCGGTTTCCTCGGCGACGGGTTTAACGATGCTCCCGCGCTGAAATCTGCCGATGTCGGAATCGCAGTCGACAACGGCTCGGAGACTGCCAAAGAAGCAGCGGATATCGTTTTACTAGAGAAGGATCTTGCCGTTCTGGCACAAGGAATTGAAGCGGGGCGAAAAATTTTCGGCAATATCAACAAATACATCTTCAACACTATTAGTGCCAACTATGGAAACATGTTCACGGTCGCAATCTCCTCACTGTTCCTAAAATTTATTCCTCTCCTCCCAACCCAGATTCTGCTGAACAACTTCATCAGCGACATTCCCTTGCTGGCGATTGCAACCGACAACGTGGATGAGGATTTTGTAAAAAAGCCGAAGCGTTGGAATATCCCGCTGATCGGGCGCTTCATGGTCTACTTTGGTTCTCTTAGCTCAATCTTTGACTTCGCCACCATTCTCCCCCTGCTCTACGTAAGCCAACTAAGCCCCGGACCCTTCCGAACCGCCTGGTTCATCGAGTCCGCTATCTCCGAAATCATCATCACTTTTGCCATCCGCACCCGAAAACCGTTCCAGAAGAGCCGCCCGAGCGGGTGGTTGCTGGGATTAAGCCTCGGCTCCCTTGCAGCGGTTTTAGCCCTTCCCTACACCCGGGCGGGAAAAGTGCTCTTCAACTTCTCCTCCCTCTCTCTACCGGTTCTCGGGTGGATCGCTCTCGTCCTGCTGACTTACTTTACTGCGGCCGAAATTGGCAAAAAGCGGTTCTTCCGCAAGTTTGAGATATAGGTTGGAAAAGGAAGGCAACCCCTCAGAACTGCGGTGACTGAAGAAGTCAGAGCCAACCGCTATTGATCTCGCCGCTTCCTAACCCCTTGACAATATCTCATTATGAATATATATTCATATTAATGGGGCTGGAAGGAGGTGAAAATAATGCCAGGATTAGATAGAACTGGACCGTTCGGAGCGGGTCCGGGGACCGGAAGAAGGTTTGGACCTTGTTTTGGCTTTGGCCTGGGTTATTTCCCGCACCATACCCGCGGGCTAGGCCGCTACTTCCGCTGGAACTGGCCGCAGGCAAAGGAGGACCAGAAGAAAGCCCTCCAAGAGTACCGAAAGGCACTCGAGGAAGAGCTGGAGGACGTTAAAAAAGCGGAAGAGGATCTGGAAAAGAAGGAATAAATCCTCTCCAAGACCTTATGCCGCGCCCCCGAATTCCCCGGTGCTTGCGACTGCGACCCAGCGTTCACTACTTTAAGCCCCGAGGGACCCCTTTGCGGTCCCTGGAAGAAGTAGTTCTCCTCCCTGACGAGCTGGAGGCCCTCAACCTCTACGAGGTGGAGAAGCTGAAACAAACCGCCGCGGCCCAGAAAATGGGCATCTCTCAACCCACTTTCGCCCGCACCCTGGACCGCGCCCACAAAAAGATTGCGGAAGCCATTATCGGGGGGAAAGCGATTCGAATTGAGAAAACTTGAGGACAAGTTAAGCTTTACCCTCGGAACCGAATAGTTTAATCTTGCGCTCAATCACCTCCTGGACAGCCGCAATCACGGGAGGCATGATCTTGTAGATGGCAACTTCGTCGGTTGCCTTCAGGGTTTCCTCCAGTGTTTTTCGATAAGCCATCCGTAGCTCCGTATTGACGTTGACTTTAACGATCTTCCCAACCCGGATCGCATTCCGCACCTGCTCCTCGGAAATCGTACTCCCGCCGTGGAGACTGAAGAAGCAGGAAAGGCGTTCCCGCAGCTTCGCTAGCAAACCTAGGTCGAGACGCTTCTCGCTGGAGTAAATCCCGTGGACGTTCCCAATCGAAACCGCAAGGGTGTCAATCTCCGTTCTTTTCACGAAATCCTCGGCCTGATCCGGATCAGTCAACTCTTCCTTCGCTACTGCTTCTTCCGCTTTTTCGGCGTGGGGCGCACTAGTCCCGCCGATCGGCGTCAACTCCGCCTCAACCAAAAGCCCTCGCGCATGAGCTTCTTTGACAACTTCAGCTGTAGCCGCGACGTTCTCCTCATAGGGAAGCTTAGAGGCGTTAATGTGAATCAAATCGTAACCGGCGGCAATTCCTGCCTTAGCCGCCTCCACGGACGGAGAATGGTCCAAATTAATCAAGATTGGGACACCAAATTCCTGACTAAGGTTGCGGACTACCGCCACTAGATTCCTTGCCCCAATGAATTTGGTCTCGCCGTGAGAACTTTCGGCAATCACAGGCGCCCTTAAGGACCCGGCCGCTTGCGCAATCGCCTTTAAAGTCTCCAAATTGGCAGCGTTGAAAGCCCCAATTGCATAACCCTCATTTTGCGCTTTTTCAAATATTTCCCTTGAATTTATCACCGATTGCTTCACCTTACTATAGTATATTAGTATACTATAATAGAGTAACTAAAGTACCCATTAGCAGAGAGCTATTCAGTGCCCGCTGCTAATCCCTGCCTTATTTACTCTTTAAAGACTTCGCCTTCTTGGCCGCCTCCACCACGTTCTTGGCAACCAAGCCGAACTCCACCATCAGCTCCTCCGGCTTACCGGATTCTCCGAAACGGTCCCTTACCCCCACTTTAACTACGGGAACCGGATAGTTTTCACTTAGGAACTCCGCGATGGCTCCCCCCAATCCTCCTGCCACTTGGTGCTCCTCCGCCGTCACAATTGCTCCCGCCTTTTTCGCGGCGGCCAAAACCATCTTCTCATCCAGCGGCTTAACCGACGGACTATTGTAAACCTCGACTCCCCAACCCGCCTTTTCGAGCTCCGCCGCCGCCAAAATCGATTCGTAAACTAAGGGACCGCAAGCAAAAATGGCAACATCCCGTTTCTCCTTGGCCGAATTCCAAAACAGCGGGGCTTGACCAATTGCAAAAGGTGTCTCCTCCGTCGTAAAAACGGGCGTTTTCTCGCGAGCGAAGCGCATGTAACATGGACCGTAAACCCTGGCGATCTCCATCACGATCTTTTTCGCCTCCCAAACATCGCAAGGGGCAAAAACCTTCATGTTGGGAATCACTCGCATAATTGTCATGTCTTCCAGTGCCTGGTGAGTCGCCCCATCCGGCCCCACCGATACTCCCGCGTGGGCTCCCATAATCTTGACATTGGTGTTCTGCAAAGCCGCGGTAGTTCGAATCTGTTCATTGTTTCGACCCGGGGAAAAAGCAGCGTAAGAGGCGATGAAAGGAACCTTTCCAGCCAAGGCCATTCCAGCTGCCAAGGCAGCCATGCTCTGCTCGGCAATTCCCGTCTCAATAAACCGCTCGGGGAAAGCTTTCCGAAACATCTCCGCCTGCGTAGAGACCGAAAGATCCGCGCAAAGGACGACTACGTTGGGATCGCTCTTCCCCGCCTCCACTACTCCCAAGCCAAAGCCATCCCGGGTAGGCCGTTGCTCCAGCTTGGCCTTGTCTAGAATGCTCGAAACCAATTTTGCCGAACTCGCAATAGGCATCGGATAGACTACTTGCCGACAGCAGGACCGGACGCTGTCCGCCGTTTACCGTGGATAAAGCTACTCATAGTCATTTCTAATCTTCCCCCCCAATGTTCGAATGTCATAAAGGGCTTTTTTAGCCTCTTCGGGATTGGGGGGTTTCCCGTGCCACTCAAACTTGCGCTCCATAAATCCCACTCCCTTGCCGGGGATCGTGCAGGCAATGATCACTGTAGGCTTGCTAAAAACCGCTTTAGCGTGGTTGACCGCGTCAATCAGCTCTTCAATGTTGTGGCCATCGATGTCAATCACATTCCAACCAAAGGACCGGTACTTATCCGCTAATGGTTCTAAAGGCATCACATCCTCGGTAAACCCGTCGATTTGGATTTGGTTACGATCAACAATGCCGATTAGATTCCCTAACTTGTTTTTGCCGGCGAACATCGCCGCTTCCCAAATAATTCCGCAATTTTGCTCCCCATCCCCCATCAGGCAATAGGTCCACCAATTTTTCCCGTCCATTTTCGCCGCCAGCGCCATTCCCACCGCTTGGGGAAGCCCGTCGCCGAGAGGACCGGAAGTGGTTTCCAATCCCGGTAGGCGCTCCCGCTCGGGATGCCCCTGCAAGCGGGAACCAAACTGCCGCAGAGTCCAAAGCTCTTCGTGAGGAAAATATCCGGCGTGGGCCATCACTACGTAGCGGGCCGGACAGTAGTGGCCGCAGGAAAGGATAAACCGATCCCGCTCCGGCCAGTCGGGCTCCTTCGGCCGGTGGTTGAGGATCCGGAAGTAAAAAGCGGTCCAAAGCTCCATCGTACCTAAAGGTGCTGCCGAATGGCCGCTCCCCGCCTTGACGAGCATCTTAATCAGGTCCGTCCGCATCTCATTCGCCATCTTATAGAGCTCGTCGATGGTGTAGTGTTTTTTCCTAGGAAAGATCATTTTTAATAAACGGCCTGCTCGCCGATCTCCCCATCCAGCTTCCGCAGCTGCTCCAGCACCCCCTCGGGAGTGTTGGCAATCCGGTAAACCCTTAACTCCTCCCCTCTAATATACATATTTCTTTCGAAGGCTGCCAGCAGATCCCGCCAAAAATCACCGAAAAGGATGAAGGGCTTGTGATGGCCAAAATACAGCCGGGCCAGACCCCAAGCCATTCCAAACTCCGAAAGCGTTCCGGTCCCACCCTTGAAAGTGACATAAGCGTCTCCCATATCCAACAGCTTCAGCGTCCGTTCCAAGTAGTGCTGGGTGATGATCTCCTCATCCACCTCATTAGTCTTATCCCGCCCCTCAAAGAGTGGGGCGTTCTTGGGATAAAAGCTAACCCCGATTACTCGGCCGCCGCCGGCGTGGGCGCCCAAAGTTGCGGCTTTCATCACTCCCGGCCCCCCGCCGTTGACAATCGTGTAACCATTCTCCGCCAAAAGCTTGGCAGTGGCGAACGCATCTTTCCAAACTTGGTCCTCCTCCTTGGCATCCGCGAAGCCGAAGATAGTAATTCTCTTAAACTTGGCCATAATTCAGTTGCTAAAAATTGTAACGCTAAAGTCCCTCGGCCGCATTTTGCTTTCCACCTTTCGCTCTCCGTAAGGATTCAATCGCCTCAACCGGATCCTCGGCACCGTAGATCGCCGATCCAGCCACCAAGATTCCCGCCCCTGCCGCCACCATCGCCGGGGCGGTTTTCGAATTAACGCCAATATCAACCGAGATTGGTAGTTTGGGAAATTTGGCCCGCACCACCTTAACCGTTTCCAAAACTCGGGGATTAAACTCTTGTCCTCCAAAACCGCTCTTCCCCCCCATCGCCTGGAAACGGTCCACTTGGTTTAGGAGAAACTCATACTTAGCCAAAGGAGTGGTTGGCTCCACCGCCAGCCCTACCGCCAGCCCCGCCGCGTGGGTTTGAGCAAAAATTGCCTTCCAATCTGAAGCGGATTCAAAGTGAAAAATCAGCTGGTCCACCCCCGGGTGGTTCAGCCGACTAATCCAATTCGCGGGATCGGCAACCATCAAATCGGCTTCAATTTTAGGAGGGGGATTAAAACCTAAGGTATCAATCTCGTCCAAGATGGAGGGATCGGAAAATGTAACATTGTCGACAAAGATCCCGTCCATAATGTCCCATTGAACCCGAGCCACATGGGGCGCAACTAACTCGAATCGCCGCAGAAACTCTTTCGAATCTTGAACCAAGAGTGCCGGAACAATTTCGGGCATTGCTCCCATTTTACCAACGTTAACAGAGCTAAAGGAACGGCCGGTGGTAGAATCAAATCAACCTATTCAGAAAGGAGGAGAATTATGGGGGCGAACAAGGCAATGATGTCGGCCTGGCGCCACCACCGCAGAAGTGTTATCACCCTAGAAGAGGCCGTCATCTTTAAGTACTTTGGGCACCGTAAACTCTGCCGGAAATGCGGCGAGGAGTTCCTGCGGCGGAAAGCCGAGGAAGCACGAGGAAAAAGTGAACCTGTGGAAAGCCGTCCGGAGATGGCTGAGACTCCCCGAGAAGCCGCCGCCGAAAAGGCCGCGGCGCCCGAAGTATATGTGGAAGATCTTGAATATGATCCTTCCTGAGGATCCCCCGCGGAAACGATGGCGAAATGATGATCCGTACAACCAGATCGCCAACAAACGGTGGGCAAAGTCTTTCCCCCGGAGTAGCAGTCTGTCAACCAGCGAGGATTAAACCCCTCGCTTTTTGTGAAGCAAAACTAACCCCGCATTCGGAGGTATTCTGGTGCGGGGCGTATTTTTGATCCCCAGAGTAATCTAGGAAGTCAGGCTGAAGCCAAGTTATCAGACACTGCGGAAGCCAAAATTACGGTTTTACAGAAAACTGTAAAACTGTAACTTCCACTGTCGAAATTTGAAATGAAATTAGGGAGGGCAACCCAAAAGAAGTGGAAGGAAGGAGCAGAAGGAAAAGTTAGAGCTGAACTTCCAGATCGGCGATCTTTTGGAGGCGGCGGAGATGGCGCTCCTCGGAGGGGCCGGGGGTTTCGAGCCAGAGTTTAATAATCCTTTGGGCCTGCTCTTCCCGGAGATGATCGGCGGGAAGGGAAAGGACGTTGGCCCCGTCGTGCTGGCGGGACTGTCGCACCAACCCCTCGTCATCAACCCAGATCACCGCCGAACGCACCCCCCGAAACTTATTGGCGACAATATCTACCCCCACCGCCGAACCGCAAAGCAGAATTCCCCGATTCTCGGCCGGATTTTCTGCCACCCGCCGGGCCACCTGGGCCGCAAAATCGGGGTAATCATCGGTCGGGTCGTAAACAGCGTTGCCTAGATCCTCGCAGGGCTTCCCCCACTCCTCCAGCCACTGCTTAATCTTTTCCTTGAGCTCGAAACCCCGATGGTCGGTTCCCAAATAGATCATCTTTCTTCCAGCTTAGCAAAGAACGGGCAATAAACTACCTGAACGTAAACCCGTGCTCCCCAACCAGCGGGACGAAACGAAAGCCGGGATAGACCTTTTTTTCCAAGCCTGCGGGAGTTTTGACGGCTCTCACCATCTCCTGCACCCCCACCCCCAGCGGAATCACTAACCGCCCGCCCACCTTCAATTGCTCAATCAACGGCGGGGGAATCTGAGGGGCCGCCGCGGTAACGATAATCCCGTCAAACGGCGCTCTCTCGGGTAAACCCCGGCTTCCATCCCCGATAATCACCTCCACATTTTCATAACCCAGTCGCCTAAGCACCTCTTCCGCCTTACTGCCTAGCTCTTTGAACCGCTCAACCGTATAGACCTTTCGGACCAGCCGCGAGAGGATTGCGGCTTGGTAACCGGACCCCGTCCCCACTTCAAGAACCGTGTCCGCGGGTTGGGGATCCAGCAGTTGGGTCATGAAAGCGACGGTGTAAGGCTGGGAGATAGTTTGGCCACTCCCGATCCCAATCGGCGTATCATCATAAGCTAGTTCACGGAAACTAGGTGGAACAAACTCTTCGCGAGGAACGGTGCGAAAGGCAGCCAGAACCCTACTATCAGAAATCCCCCGCGCGGCGAGGTGCTCCCGGAGCATAATTTCTTTTGCTCTTACCAAATCGGTCATCTTGAAGGGAGGAATTCAGAAAAGAAAGCGTCCCTTACCAACCCTCCCACCTCAACCATTAAGCGGCGTACTTCTAACTCCCTTCGGAATTCCGCTCAAGTTAGACTTTAAGCTTTCCCAGCTGCTTGGCGGCAAATTCTCCCACCACGGGAAGCTTGTACTCCACCCCCTGGTAGGCTTGGTACATCAGGTAAAGCCAAACAATCAAAAGCCCGATTCCTAGCGGAATGGAGATAATAAACCAAAGCACATTGATCACTGGAATGTAACCCAGTATCCAACTCAAAACGAAAGCTCCACCAAAAAGGATCGTGGACTGCATCGCATGAAAGCGCACAAACCGGTTCTCTTTTTCAATCAGAAGAAAAAGAATTCCCGTGATAAACCCTAGAAAGTAAGTTAGCGCCCCCGCGACATTTTGAGGTAAACTGCTGCTGCTCTTTTCCAAAGTCCTCACCCCCGATCTTAATTTCAGTCTAGCAACTTTAGGGCTTCCGTTGCTGTTCGAAAAGCCGCCGAATCTCTGCCACCGTAGTGGCCTGCTCCGGGGTCTTGTCATCCCGAAAAGCCATCAAGCGGGGGAAGCGCAGGGCTAGCCCCCCCGCAGTGTGTAATGGTGATCGGGTGATCTCGTCCGCCCGAATCGCCACCACGATCTGGGGCTCTGCCCAAACATCGGGAGTGTGCTCCTTGGCTACCGCGACATTCTTAGGCTTGGTCCCAACCTTTAGGGCATCCACTCGGCGCTTCAGCTCCCGCCACTCCTCATCCGTCAACCCCGAGCCGACCCGGGAAATCGTCTTGAAAGTATCGGTCTGATCATCGTAAAGCCCCACCAAAAAACCCCCAATTCCGAACTGGGTCCGCTTGCCGCGTCCCCGGTAGTAGCCAAGAATTACCCCGTCAATCGTATCTTCCAACTGGCCTCTCTCTACCCGCTTAAGCTTAACCCAGTTGAAGTTCCGCACTCCGGCTTGGTAAACCCCGTCCAAGCGCTTGGCCATAATCCCCTCTAACCCATGCTCCACCTGTTCCAGAAAGAACTTCTCTAATTCCCCGGCATCAGTGAAAACTCTTTCCTCCGCAACCAAAATCGTATCGGGCTCCCGCACCAGCTTCTCCAGCGCCCGGCGGCGAGCTTCGTAAGGTTCACGCGTTAAGTCCCGACCGTTTAGGTAAAGCAGATCGAAGGCAAAGACCTTCAGCGGCAGATCCGTCAACTTCTCCCTAATCCCGTATTTCCGCTTGCGCTTAGCAGTTTCCTGAAATGGTTCAAACTCTTCGGTCTCGGGGTTATAGGCGATTGCTTCCCCCTCAAAGATTGCCGATTCGGCGGACAGCTGTTGGGTCGCCCCTACGATCTCGGGGAACATTGAAGTGGTATCCTCCAAATTGCGGGAAAAAATCTTCACCCAAGGACCGGAGATTTTTTCACCCCCAATTAGGTCGAGCTGCTCATAATCCTCCTCCTTAAACCGGCGGGACTTATCCAGGTGGACCTGAACCCGAAAACCGTCATACTTCGGCTCGGCCGCTAATTTCCCGCCCATTTTCTCCAGAATCTCAACCGGAGTCGGCAGGCGCTCGGCTGAGGCCATTCGTACCGGCACCCCCACCTCCACCTGAATCCCTTGCAGCCCCCGCACCCCTTTCGTTCTCACCAGCCGGGCGATCCGACCAATATCGGCGGAAATGTTGTAGGCCCGTTCCAACACCGGACGGAGGGACTTGTCCCCGGCTTCCACCACCGAAAGAGCGTCGAGAATCGTCTTATCCGAAAACCCCAAGCGCAAGCGTGCCACAGGGATTCGAGCGACATATTTTGCAGAGAGCGAATCCAGGGATCGGAAGAGCTCGGCCATTCCCCGAACTTTCCGCTCCTGCGAACCCGGGCCGGAGGTCTCGGCGATCTCCCGAAGCTTCCTGTAAACCTCCGAGGTTGAAGGAGAAACCTCGGAGGTTTTGGCTCTGCTTTTTGCCAGCTCCTCCGCTGCATCTCCCAGATCCCCCTTTTCCTGGACGATTTTCTCGACTTCTGCGCTCGGAGCCCCGTAGGCCTCCGCCATCACCCGAATTAGCGTTTTGCTGGCAAGATTGAACTCAACACCTTCGTAAAGCGGAGCCAACTGGCCCAGGACGAGGTAGCAGATCTTATCGATTTCCTCCGGAGAAGACTCTTTCAGGAGCTCCGCGAGAACGGCGGTAATCTCCAACCGCTTGGAAGTAGCTTCAATCCGCGAAAAGTACTGCGCCAGCTTAGAAAAAAGCATCACCTCTATGTTAACTTAAATCAAACGGAAAGGAGGAGGGATGTTCAAGCGGCTCCTATCCGATTGCGAGGTAGAGAGACGCTACCTTCGGGCCGGCCGAATTTCCGGCGCGGTCGTAAGCCTCATTTATCTGGGGGAACCCGTCGGTTTTGAGGAAATGCTCCGCGAATGGGAGAAATGGGAAGCGGAATATGCCCGCCGAGGGTACCGCACCATTTCGCTGGACGGGTTTATTGAAGCCGGCGGATACGGGAGACCACTTCTCAATATCGGCATCAAACGTGACCAAGCCGAAGAACCGATCCTTCACGACCGAATCTATCGCGAGGATTACCTCCACAAAATTCGGCCAGTGATTAATCCCTTCGCCGGAGAGATCCAGACGGGAACCTACGCCCAACCCTCCACTGAAGGGAAGAAGAACCGGAAAACGGCGAAGAGAAAGCCCAAAGCTCGGAAGCATTAGCTCCGAGCTTTTTTACTACAACACTCTCCATGAGCACCTTACCACTGTAACAGCCAAAACTAACCCCATCCCTCTTGATGCTTAACCTCACAATTCGATGATCTGAAGGCCGCTTTGAAGTTCCGGAGGAATATGGTGTAAGTCGGTCGTGGTAATGATCGTTTGCCCCTCGCCGATCAGGTCGAAAACCTTCGCCCGATTCTCCTCATCCAGTTCCGAAAAGATGTCGTCCAAAAGCAGGACTGGGCGGGAGCCGATTCGCTGTTGAACATACGCCAGCTCGGCCGCTTTGAGCGCCAAAACCGCCCGGCGCTGCTCTCCCCGGGAACCGTAAGCAACTAAATCTCTCCCGTCCTGCTGGAAGACAAAATCGTCCCGGTGGGGACCAATCAAGGAAGTCTCGGCAACAATCTCCCGCGGCCGGTATTCCCGCAGGCGTTCGGCAGTCAGACCGGAAGGTAAGTAAACGAGGAGCAAACGGCTTGGAGCAAGCCGCGAGTTGATTTCATCGAAAAACTCTTTGCGCCGATCTTGAATCGCTACCCCGTACTCCAACAGTTTGGCATCCCAAAACTCCAATCCCCAACCTTCGAGGTTATCGGGATGGAATTGGGGATTTTTGTTTATTTCGCTTAGCAGACGGTTGCGGCGGCGGCGAACTTTATCGTACTCCGCCGAGATCCGGGCATAGACCGGTTCGACGCTCCCCAGCGCAAAGTCCAAAAACCGCCGCCGAAGATCGGGACTGCCAATCACCAGGTTTAAATCTTCGGGAGAGAAAAGCACGACGTGAAAATGTTGGGAGAAATCGGAAAGACGCCGACCAACCCCGTTAACCCGAAACTTTTTTCCCGTTTCCGTCACGATCACTTCTAGGTCCCGCGGATCGCTGCCGTAAGCAGTCGCTCGAACAAAAGCCAACTTCTCCCCTTCCCGCAGCATTTCCCGATCTAGTTGCGCTCGGGGAGAACGACCAAAAGCCAGCAGAAAGATGGCCTCTAGAAGATTGCTTTTGCCAGCGGTATTCGGCCCCACCACCGCAGTGATGCCGGGAGAGAAACCGAAACTCTTCTTGGCGTAGCTCCGAAAATTCTCCAGAGATATCGTCTTTATCTGCATAAACTAGACTATAGCTTCTGCTCCTTTGGACAGATAAAAGTCCCGCGTTGGCCCACTCTTAAATAGGCGATTGGGGCGCCACAGCGCGGACAGGGCTTTCCCGCCCGTTGGTAAACCCGTACTACCCTTTCGTAGTTTCCGCGCTCCCCATAGAGGTTGCGGTATTTCTCATCAGCAATCGTTGCTCCCCCCAACCGCAACCCATCCTTCAACACCTTTAAGATAGCCTGGTACAGCTCTTGGACTTGCGGACTGGAAAGGGAAGAGGCTCTCGCCTTCGGGTGGATTTTCGCCAACCAAAGCGCCTCATTAGCGTAAATGTTACCTACCCCCGAGATCACTCTCTGATCAAGCAGGAGTTCCTTAATCCTCCGGCTCGAACCAGAAAGACTCGCTTTGAACTTCTCCAGAGTTAGATCGGTAAAAGGCTCGGGACCATAACCGGCAACAATCTCCTTAAGCTTGGCATCCGACGCCACCAAACTAACGTAGCCGAATTTGCGCTGGTCATTAAAACGTAGCTCTCTTCCGTCGGAGAGCTCGAGAATCACATGCAGAAACGGGTCCCGGGGATCGTTTGGCTTGCAGAGAAATAACTGCCCAGAGAGCCGAAGGTGGAGAACAATATTCTCCGTCCCCGCTAAGCGAATAATCAAAAGTTTCCCTCGGCGCTCCACTGCGACAATCCTCTGCCCCTTGATTTGCTTCAGGAACTCGGTTGGGGAGGGCTGAACCATCTTCGGTGTATCCGTCCAAATATCCTGAATCGAGAGGCCGACAACTTCCTTTTGGAGCTGTTTTCTAATTGTTTCGACTTCCGGTAATTCAGGCATTCTTCGATAACTTTGATTCTACGAAATTTCGAAACTCTTTGAGGAAACGGTCTTTGGAGAACCTCTGCGCCTGAGCAATGCAATCCTTCGCTTTGTACTTGGAAGGATCAAAATTCCGCCACACCTCTGCCAACGATTCCGCCGTAGGCTCCCTGAAAAACTCGCCCGTTTTTCCTGCCAAAACCGTCTCCAGTGCACCCCCCTTCGCAAGCGCGAGGACTGGTTTGCCAAAGTACATCGCTTCCACCGGTACTATTCCAAAGTCCTCATTGGTGGGAAAAATTAGCGCCTGGCAACCACTATACAAGTCTGATAATTTCTGGTCGCTTACAAATCCTAAGAACTCTACGGTTGGCCCAGCCATTCTCTTTAGCCGAATTTCCTCCTTCCCCGTCCCCACAATCTTAAGGGGCACCTTGAGCAAATTGGCCGCTTGAATCGCCAGATCGATTCGCTTGTACGATAAGAGCCGAGAAACAACGAGGTAGTAAAACTGACGGTGGGAAGGTACAATCGCGGAGTAACTGGACTTTGGCAACTCCACCGGCGGATAGATCACCGTTGCCTCCCGAGCATAGAATTTTCTCACCCGCCGAGCCACCTCGTTTGAGTTGACTACTAGAAAATCGGGGCGCTGGGCCGCCTGGTAATCCCAAATCCGAAAGAAATTATCAAGCACCGCCAAGATTGGCCGGTAGAAGAAGAGCTCCCGCTTCCCCGTTTCGGCGGGGTAATGGTAAAGAAAGCGGGGTGGGGTGTGCACATAGGAGATGTGGATCGCCCCCGGCCGCACTTGAACCCCCTTAGCAAAAAAAGCCGTCGAAGAAATCACCAAGTCGTACCCGCGCAGATCGAGGTTCTCAAAAAGCAGGGGGTAGAAGGCGGTGTAGTACTTCAGAAAATGGGCTAGCGGTAGTTTCGGCAGCCGGAAAGAGCGGATATCCCAGTTGCGCATCCGCAAGGGTAGCTTAGTAGAATCGTAGAGGCTGGTATAGACGTGGGAGTAGGGAAAAACCTCATGAATCGCTTCCAGCACCCGCTCCGCTCCCCCGTACTGATTAAGAAAATCGTGCACCAGCGCGACCTGCATCACCTCCAGTTTAGCAGGGTAGTTGTGGTTATCAGAACAACTTTAGTTGACTTTGGTCTTCTTGGGCTTCCGCGGGCGATCCTTCAATCTTTGCGATCAGCGACTTGAAATTCCACTTTCGGAAGAGCTCGCGAACCGCTGGCTGGTTAAACCCGCTAAACCTCAGATCACCGAGGTCAACCTGGAGCGGAACGGCAGTGACGATCTTGGCTAACTGACAGCTTAATTGGGCCTGTTCTTTCCCATCCGTCAGCCTCCGGGCGATCGCCGGCTTAAGATCCGGCAAATGCCGGTAGATCTCTTTCACCGTTCCGTACTTTCGCACCAACTCGCTGGCAGTTCTCTCCCCAATTCCGCGCACGCCCGGAATATTATCGGAAGGGTCCCCCCGCAGAGACTTATACTCCACCAACTGGGGAGGCCGAAACCCATATTCCTCTAAAAACTCCTTTTCGCTGTAGAGTTTAGCCTTCTGCTTTCCTACTGCGGGCAAGTAAAAGCGGACCGAACCGCCAATCAACTGCATTAAGTCTCGATCATTTGAGGCGACAATCACTTCCGCTTTCCTAGAGAGCTTTTCCGCAAGAGTCCCAATCACATCATCCGCCTCAAACCCTTCGGCAACCAGCCGGGGAATTCCGGCGGCGGTCAGGAACTCGCTCAACTTGGGTAGCTGAGCATCAAAAAGGGCCTGCTCTTCGGGAGTTTTCGGGACCCGCGTCCCTTTGTATTCGGCAAATTCGATCTGGCGGAAAACCACTTCCTTCTCGGATTCATCGGCGGCGGCCAGATGAGTTGGTTGAAGATCCTGGGCTAAGGAGACCAACATCGAAGCAAAACCGTACACGGCGTTAATGGGTTCCCCCTCGGAAGTGGTTAATTCCATCGGATAAGCGTAAAAAGCCCGGTGGAAGAAGTTTTGAGTATCGACAAGGATGAGGCGATTCATGGCAAAAATAATAAAAACTCGGTAGCTCAAACGGTCCGCCCCGACCCCAACCCGTTAGATATTACCAACGCTATGACCTAGTATTGCGGGCATCTTTGCCCGCGGCGATCAGCCGCTGAAACTCTTCCTCCTCCAGAGTTTCCTTCTCCAGGAGAGCGGCGGCAACCCGATCCAGCTTAACCCGATTCTTGCTCAAGAGCTTCTTTGCTTGAGCATAGGCGGCATTCAAAATCCGCATTACTTCTCGATCAACGCGGTTAGAAGTTTCCTCCGAAAGGTAGTTGCCCGGCTCCCGCAGAACTCCATACCACTCCATCTCACCAAAAGTGAGCGAAACTGGCCCCAAACTGGACATCCCAAGCTCGGAAACCATTCTCCGCGCGATCGCGGTTGCCTGGGCCAAATCGGAGGAGGCACCCGCACTAAACTCGTTGAAGATTAGCTCTTCAGCCGCCCGACCCCCCAACAACCCCGTGATCCGCTCTAACAGCTCGGTCTGGGTGTGCTGATAACGATCGGCCGCGGGAGGGATCTCGGTATAACCCAATGCCAGCCCCCGAGAGACAATCGAAACGCGGTGGACTGGATCCATGTGGGGAAGAACCGAAGCCACGATCGCGTGTCCGGCTTCGTGATAAGCCGTCAACCGGCGCTCCTGGGGAGACTGCAGGCGCTTCTTCTCCGGCCCCAGCTTGACCTTAGTGGCGGCCTCCTCCAAATCCGGCATTCCAATCGCCTTCTTGTTAAGCCGGGCAGCCAGAATCGCGGCCTCGTTAAGCATATTTTCAATGTCCGCCCCCGAGAAGCCAACCGTTCGTTTCGCCACTTTCTCGAGATCCACATCCGGCCCCATCGGCTTACCCCGCATGTGGATCTTGACAATGTCTTTGCGCCCCTCAATGTCCGGAAGGTCCAGCACCACCCGCCGGTCGAACCGGCCCGGGCGAGTCAAGGCGGGGTCCAAAAGCTCCGGGCGATTCGTTGCCGCTAACACGATTACGTTGTCAGAGGGGGTAAATCCATCCATCTCGGTGAGAATTTGATTAAGAGTTTGCTCTCTCTCCTCGTGCCCGCCGGTAATCCCCATCCCCCGCTGGCGACCGATCGATTCAATTTCATCAATGAAGATAATCGAAGGCGCGCTCCGCTTGGCGGTGTCAAAAAGGTCCCGTACTCGGGCCGCTCCCACTCCGACTAGCATCTCCATAAACTCTGAGCCCGACATCGAGTAGAACGGAACATGGGCCTCCCCCGCTACCGCCCGCGCTAAAAGGGTCTTCCCGGTTCCGGCCGGACCAACCAGCAACACTCCCTTCGGAATCCGCGCCCCCAAGGCACGGTACTTGCCCGGATTTTTGAGAAAATCCACCACCTCCAGCAGCTCTTGCTTAGCCTCGTCCACGCCAGCCACATCGTTGAAAGTCACCCCCGGCTTCCGCCCCCGCTCAAAAAGAACTGCCCGAGAGCGGCCGAAAGAAAGAATATCCGCCGTCCCGCCGCGGGCTTGCCGAATGAAATAGAAAAAGATTAAAGCAATCAGAAAGACCGGAAGCAGACTTAACAGAATATCTCCCCAAGGCAACCCCTCGGCCACAACCACGCCGTCGGGGATGGAAGCGGGATCCGCCCCCGCCTGACTAAGAGTGGCGAGGAAGTCGGTCGCAACCTCCCGGCGGGAAACAATTTCTTCCCCCGAATTGAGCGTCACCGTTAGTTGGTTTCCGTTGACCACGACTTGCCGAACCTCGCCGTTCTTGATTTTCGTAATCACTTGGGAGATCGGCAATTCGGTTGGTCGAGAAATAGGAACCAGAAAAGACCAAGCCACTAAACCAATGAGCGCTAAAACTAGCAGAGTTTGCCAAAAATTGAATCGAGGCGGGGGCGGAGACATCGGGGCCGGCCGCATTTTTTGGGGGAACCGGTATCGTTCCATAAATTTACTCAATCCCAATTGCCTCCCTAACTTGGGACAATGTTTTTTGGGCAATTGGCAAAACTTTTCTCCTGCCTTCCTCCAGAATCTTATCTAAGTTAGCATCTTTGGCAAGCTTTTGTCGCCGATCCCGAATCGGATCCAAGAAGTCGTTCAAAACCTGGGCGAGATATTCCTTCACTTCCACATCTCCAATCGCTCCCCTTTGGTAGCGCTCTTTTAGCTCTTCTACCCGAGGGTGATTGGGATCGAACGCGTCTAGGTAGGCAAAAACCGGATTCCCCTCCAGGTGCCCAGGATCGGTTGAGCGAATTCGGGAGGGATCGGTATACATTCGCCGGACCTTCTCCCGAACTTCTCCCTCGCTATCGGAGAGCATAATCGCGTTGCCGAGAGACTTGCTCATTTTGGCCTTCCCATCGATCCCGGGCAAAACTTCGCCTCGGATCAAAGCCTCCGGCACCGGAAAAACCGCACCAAAGTTCCGATTGAAATCCCGAATAATTTCCCGAGTTACCTCCAAGTGGGAAGCCTGATCCCTCCCCACCGGCACTAACTCTCCCTTAACCAACGCGATATCCGCCGCTTGAAGAACCGGGTAGCCCAAAAGTCCAAAGGAGGGCTGGGCAATCTTCTCATCGCGCATTACTTCTTTAAGAGTCGGAACCCGCCCGAGGCGGGGAACGGTCACTAACATCCCGAAGAGGAGAGCGAGCTCGGCGACTTGGGGCACGTCGGATTGGCGGTAGAAAGTGGCCTTTTCGGGGTCGAGACCGACGGACAGGTAATCGAGCAGCAGCGCGCGGGTGTACTCTTTGATTCGGGCGGTTTTCTCCCGGCTGATTCCCCGAGTCAGGGTGTGGTAATCGGCAATTAGAATGAAAACCTCGGCCTGTCCCTGTAATTCCAAGCGGGCTTTCAGACTCCCAACATAGTGGCCCAAATGAAGGGGCCCGGTCGGTCGGTCGCCGGTCAAAACTCTTTTACCTATCCCGAGAAAAGCCGAGGGATTAGCCATAACAGAGAAATGATAACACTCATTTAATAGGCGGGAGAAGCGAACCGAGTGAGAAAAATAAAACAACGGGTGGTTTGCCGTCCGAAGCCCTGGCGAAGGGTGCTCACAAACGGAGCGATCGATCGGCGCTTGGTGGCGACGGGAGGATTCGAACCTCCGACCTAAGCTTTATGAGGGCTCCGCTCTACCCCTGAGCTACGTCGCCGACAGCCGGGTACCAGATCTACGAAGGCCGATCCTTCCGAAGCTTTGGCGAAGGAGAGTGGTTGCGGGCCCTGGAATTGAACCAGGTCCTCGTGGTTATGGGCCACGCGTGGTAACCGTTCCACCAGCCCGCTACGGCAACTTTATTATACCCCAGGTGGAAAAACCCGCTCCGAAGAGAGGGATCCAAGCCAAGAAAAAAGAATCCAATTTCTTAGTTTTCAAAGAAAAGCTGGCGCCACTGCTTCCAGTAAGGAGAAGGTTCCTCGGAGGCTGCTGCCGCTGGAGGAGCCGTTCCCTCCGAGCGAGATCCCTCGGCCGAAGTCTTCTCCTTCTCTACCCAGTCGGGCAAGACGGCGATAACCTCGCCCGGCCTAGTCAAACCCAACTGCTCCAGCGCCACTTTGTAAATAAAGTCGGCAGATTTGCGATAGGCCAGCTCCTCTTGCTTGTCTTTTAGTTTTTCCTCCAACTCGGCGACCTGCTCTCGGAGGAACCCCAGCTCATTGCTCCGCAAACGAATTTTCGAGTAGCTTAGAACGGATTGATAGAGAAAGAAACCCGATAGCAGTAGGAGGAAAAGAAAGGCAAGTTTTGTCATGGGCGGAAAAGAGCGCTGGAAAGCACTCGGTTGCTCGTTTGAACTAAATAAGGGCAGGGCATTGAAATCATTTTAGCAGAGACCTCCGCGAACGCGGCCGCCTCCAATCGGGATGAGCTCCCCGCTAAAATCCGAGGCGCAGGGCTAGTTAGGATACTTGACTTCCCTATGGGCCAGTGGTAATCTTCTTCTGAAATGATTCCGCTGCGAGAAGCGCATCAAAAATTCATCGAGCATCTAAGAGAGAAAAATCGTTCCCAGTCCACAGTTCTAGCCTACGGCAAAGATATTGATCAGCTCATAGAGTTCCTTGAGGAGCTCGAAAAAGCGCACATCGCCGAGATCACTAAAGACGACCTGGAAGCCTTTCTGGCCAAGCTACTCAAAAATGGCTACACCCCCAAGTCGGTTTCCCGGAAAACGAACGCCGTCAAAACCTTCTTTCGCTTCCTAAAAGTCAACGAGTACATCACCGACGATCCCGCTCTCCTCGTCGCACATCCCAAATTTGAGAGCAAGCCTCCCCGAATCCTTTCAGAGACCGAGTACCGGGCCCTCCGAGATGCGGTCCAAAACGATACGCGGACCTACGCTATCGTGGAAGTTCTTCTCCAAACTGGTATCCGAATTGGAGAACTATCTCGACTGAAGATGAATGATATCAAGTTCGGCAGCGGCACTCGCGCTGGGGAAATTCGCATCGCTCCTTTTAACCGCCATCCCGAAAGAAGCGTACCCCTCAACCCCCGCGCCCAAAAAGCTCTCAAGGCCTACTTAGAGGAACGGCCCGAAGTAAAGAGTGAGAACGTCTTCGTCACCCGGACCGGCAAGCCCCTTCTGGTCCGGAACATCCGGGCTACCATCAAGCGCTACTTAGAATTGGTTGGGATTGAGGACGCCACCGTCAACGACCTCCGCCACACCTTCATCGCTCACCACCTCAAGCGAGGGGCTTCGCTAGTGTTAGTCAGCAAAATTGCTGGTCACCGCCGCCTGTCGACGACTGAGAAGTACTTAGAACACATTGATATTACTGCTCCCCAGGAGAAGATGGAGATAGCGGAGCTCTAAAATCCTAAACTATCGCATGGAAAGGAGCTGGCCGCGAAAGCGGCTTTTTTAATTAATAAAGGGTTGGCTGGGTCAAAGTCGCCTAATGTGGGTGGAGAGAATCAGTATCCAGATCGAGACCAACAACCACTGCGTGGAGGCCAGCCAAATGTCACCGAAAAAAGCACCGTAGGTCGCTAATCCTAGTGCCACTAGAGAAAAAATGTCTAGGGCAACGTGAAGTTGGGAGCGATACGGATCAAGAATTTTCAATTGTTTTCACCACCTTTCTAATTTGGTAGACAGGAGAGGATTCGGGCCGCCGCCTTAAACGGCTATTCGCCTCCGGCGAATTCTCCCGCCCACCAATGGTGGGCACCCCTGGATTCGAACCAGGAACCCCCAAGGTATAAGCTTGGTGCTCTAACCATTAAGCTAGGTGCCCTCTTCCTATATTCTACCAGCGGTCATCTAACCGTAGCTCCTGGCTTAACCTCTTCCTCGGGAACAATCAGGATCGGGCGGCCATTCTCCTCCGCGGCCAGAAGCATTCCTTCGGAAGAGATTCCCCGAACCTCTTTCGGCTCCAGATTTGCCACCACGACCACGCTTTTTCCCAAGAGCTCGTAGGGCTGAAAAAACTCCTTTACCCCGGCCAGGATTGTCCGCGCTCTGCTCTCCCCCAGATCGACCTCCAATTTATAGAGCTTGTCGAGACCTTCGACCTCTTCCACGTTCCTGACCTTCCCAACGCGCAATTCAATTCTCTTAAACTCCTCAAAAGAGACGCTCATCTTTCATTACCGGCCGCAAACCACCGCGCTTACCAGTCCCCCTGCTTTATGTGGTCGGCGATGTGATTCTTCAAGTTGCGAATGTCTTCCTCGTGGCGCTTGTGAAGGTCCTCCCAGAGAGCTGCACACTGCGGACAATCTTTGGAATCCTCCTTGTAGTACTTGTCGTAGCGCCAAACGGAGTCCATCAGCTCCGAAAGCTGCTGGATCAAGTTGTGGTGATGATTAGGAGTTGTCACTATGGGAATCCACCCCCTTCCTATCTCTAGGATAACAAAAGGACGGCTTTTAATGACCGTCCTTAGGAAGAAGCTAGATTCCTAACCAGCGCTCCAATCCCATCCGGATCAAGGAAAACACCCCTCCGTACAAAGGGAGAAACCAGGTTAGAACTTCCACCGCGCACCCGACCCAAACCAGCAACAGGGCTCTCCCCCAGTATTTTCGGGAGTAAGCGAAGCGAATCACCAGTACTCCCGTAAGCACGCCCCCGACGACGAAGGTAACCAGCGTCCAAAGCGGGGAGACTTGGAGCAGATCCTCGTACCGCGAGAGCTTACTCTTGATCCAGTTGAGGACCCGGTACTCCTTCTGAGGCCGCAGGTGTGCCAGCCTCTCCCGCGCCCGATCGAACACCCTCCCCCGCAGGATCAGGAGGTAAAAGACCGTCCCCCAAACGCCATAGACTAGAAAGGCCGCCAACGCCGACCACCAGATTCCTCGGATAGCAACGAGAGGAACGAAAACAAATGCCCAAAAGCCGCGGAAACCGATGAGGTAGATCGCCAGCCAAATCGGCAGCAGGATTCGCCCCAGTCCGATCCAGAATCGGAAGGTCTTCACCGATCTTCTCCTTCCTTTTTGGTTTTGAAGAGAATTATATGGTAACCGGGGGAAAGGAGCAACAGAACCGCCCCAGTGAGCGAACAGAGATCTGCGCGCTCAACGGGGCGGTCCATCAACCGCTCCCACCCGGACCGGATGGGGAACGGTAAGTGCGATTACCCTCTCTTAAGATAAGGAAGACCGGTGCGAGGGTTCTCCTCAACCTTCATTCCGGCGGGAACCGCATCCAACGATCCGGAGCGAACATCCGGAGCGAAGTAGTAGATCGTCTGCTGCTTGCCGGTGTTCTTAAGAGTAACGGTCTTGCCGTGCAAGTAGTAGGTCCGACCGCTCTTCTTTGAAACGTGACTGTAGGCCATTAATTTTCACCCCCTCTCAAAGAAATAAAAATGCCCCCAAGGACCCGAACCCTCCTCTGGAAGGGCAGCAATTGCAATTTACAGGAAAGATATCCTGATTGTCAAGTAAGCACCCGCAATCCGCCTTGGGCGGGTGAGGCACTTACTTGCCCCCTCTCGCAAAACGAGGGCGAAACAAGAGTGCAGACGCAGGCGTTAGCCGAGGAGCACTCTCGTGGGGGCGAGCCACAAGCGGGGCCACAACAATAGCGCACTCGTAGAACTCGCCCATTACTTAAACTTTAGCGGAACGGAAACCAGGTCCAGAATCGATCCATCCCTGGGAGAGGTGTGGTAAACCTCCAGTGTCCCAAGCGAACTGGAAGTGGAAAAAGTGATCGGAATATCAAAATACCCCAGTTCCCCTGGTTCAGAAGCATTGTAGACAACGGAATCCTGGAAGAGGACCGTCCCTTCAGCCGTAACCAGCCGCACCACCAAAGTATTTTCAAAAGCGCCCCGCGCCGCACCCGCCAAACGGAAGGAGGCCTCCACCGCGTCCCCCGGCCAGGGGGTATCAAGGTAGATGTCTTTACCCCAAGGAGCCGCCGCCGTTCCTTCTATAAACTTCCAACTGGAGAGCAGCGCTTCGTAAAGGGAGAGATTTGTCGAATAGCCGTCCGGTGAGGAAAGCATCGTCACGCTGTAGGTTCGACCAAACTTCTCCAAGACCACGACCGCTTTCCGATAGTTAGGAAAAAAATTGTCATCGACTGGAAGAATCCCATCGATTCGTACGGCCGGGGAAGAATCGACCGTGGCAGTCGCGGTCACGGGATTCTTTAAGGACTGAAGCTGCTGAGCAATTACCGTCGCACTATCTTGCCGCGAAACCAAAATGGTAAAAACCCCGCCATACTCGCCTGCCTCGGGAATGGGGAAGGCATCAAACCCCACTTGGAGCTGGGAGTAGCCGAACTCCCGGTAATGCCAACCGGAGGGGTAGCAAACTTGATACCCTTGCCGAGAGTTCATATAGGTTTGACCAACACAGGTCTCTCCCTCTCCAGCCCCCTCTTTCGCTGGCCCGCCAGTAAGGGAACCCATCCACTTGGTAATCGAAGAGCGGAAATAGAAGACGGCACCGACCCCCAGCGCCACCACTAAAACAATCAGAAGGAAAAGAAGAGCTCGCTTGGGCACGCCACTATTGTCCCAAAAAAGATCTTGGGGAGCAAGGGCTTAACCAGAGCGCCGAGCTATCCCTTAACCAATTCAAACCACGCGTTCCGCGCCCTCTCGGGTTGCTCTCGCAAAGAAGGCTACCTAGTAATTTTCGCAAGCAGGACGCGTTTTAAATTGCTGTATGCTTTGAGAGCGTCAAAGATGACAAGGATAAGGAGGCCCGCCAAGCCCGCTTCCAGCCAATGCCGATAATCAATGGCAGCGGTCTCAAAGACACTTCTAGCCCCATCCCAATAGACGATAATGAGAGTCGCCGCTAAGGAAACCGCCGAAGCTCCGGCGAGATATGGATTTACAAACGGCGACCTTGTCAGCGTCGGATACCTAAAAGACCTAAAGTTGAAAGCACTCGCAATCTCGATAACGATGAGGGTTACTAAAGCGGTAGTTCGGACCTCCGAAACGCCGTAGCCCAGCAGATTAAACGAAATGTAGTAAACCGCCAGCGTAATCACCCCCATTAAAAGCCCGTTGAAAATCATCAGCTTAAAAAGGGGCCGGCTCAAGATGTGGGTGTCTTTTCTCGGCGGCTCGTCCATTACATCTTTCGAATAGGGGTTCAACCCCAGAGTAATGGCAGGAAGGTTGTCTGTGATTAAGTTCATGAAGAGGATGTGCAGGGGAAGAAGGAGAGGCGTTGCCCAACCAAAAACGGGGGCGAGAGCCGCCCCAGTGAAGATAATCAACAACTCAGAGAAATTACAGGAGAGCTGGTAACTGGCAAACTTCCGAATGTTATTGAATATCGTTCTCCCCTCCTTAACTGCGGAAACGATGGTGGCGAAATTGTCATCTTTCAAAATAAGGTCGGATACCGAACGGGTCACATCCGTTCCGCTTTTCCCCATCGCCACACCGATATGGGCTTCTTTTAGAGCGGGGGCATCATTAACCCCGTCCCCCGTCATCGTCACCACCTCCCCAAGCTCCTTAAGCGCTCGAACAATCCTCAACTTATGCTCGGGACGGACGCGAGCGAAAATAACGGTATTTTTGATCACCTGAACCAACTCCTGGTCGCTCAACTCGTCGATCTGTGAACCTACCAACGCCGCGCCTTCCAGCCCGATCTGCTTGCCAATTGAGATCGCAGTCTCTTTGCTGTCCCCAGTTATCATCTTCACCGCGATCCCTGCCGACCGGCAATCCTCCAGAGCTTCCGCCACTTCCTCCCGAGGGGCATCTTCCATTCCCACAATACCCAAGAGGACGAGATTATTCTCCGGGTACTCCTTAGTAGAGCCACTGGCGGGTTTGTAGGCTAGCATCAACGTCCTTAAAGTTTGAGAGTTCAATTTTTGGTTGACGGCGATTATTTCATCTTTTCGCCCTTTGGTGAGCTTCTTCTCCTCTCCACCAACCTTTTCTTTAGCGCACCTTTCAAGCAAAATCTCCGGCGCCCCCGCGGCAAACACCAACCTCCGACCGTCAATTTCGACCAAGCAAGACATCATCTTCCTCTCAGAGCTGAAAGGAACCTCGTGCAACCTTTTAACGTTTAGACCTTCCGGAAACACTCCCGCCTTTGCAGCGACGATCAAGAGCGCCCCCTCCGTAGGAGTTCCCAGAATTCTATACTCAGCATCCTGGCCAGTCCGCTGGATATGGGCGTTATTAGCGATTGCCGCCGCCTTTAGCAAAAAACTAAGATTTTCATCGCGGTGAGGGTCCACCTCCTCTCCCCGGTGAATAAAGCTCCCCCGTCCCACGTAACCAGAGCCAGTAACCTTATAAAACTTGTTGTTGGAAAAAATAGTCTTAACAGTCATTTCCCCTTTTGTTACTGTTCCGGTCTTATCAGCGCAGATAACGGTCGTTTCTCCTAAAGTTTCAATGATCGACATGCGGTTGACGATCGCGTTTTTTCGGGCCATTCTAACCATTCCGGTTGCCAAAGTCGTGGTCAGTACTACGGGAAAACCTTCGGGGAAAGCCGAAACAGAAAGAGCGATCGCCAAAACCATTACTTCGGTTAGCAATTGATAATTAACAATTTCGGCCCTAAAAATCATCAAACCGGCAGTCAAAAGAGAGACCGTTACCGCTACTGTCGCCATATATTTGGCAATTTGATTAACCTTTTTCTGCAAAGGCATCTCTTTTTCGGCCCGGGAAATCATCGCAGCGATCTCTCCAAAACGAGCACTCATCCCGATGTGCTGCACCCGAGCCACACATCTTCCTCGAACAATAAAAGTACCCATAAATAGCTTATTGGCGTCCTCCTTTTCCGCCTCGGAAGACTTCTTAACCTCGACGGACTCTCCGGTCAACACCGACTCGTCTACCCTAAGCTCGTTCGCTTCAAGAACCACACAATCGGCGGGTACTCTTTCGCCGCTTCCTAGAATGACAATGTCCCCTGGTACCAAATCTCTTGAAAGGATATCTTTTTCTTTTCCGTCTCTAATAACAGTGGAGAAAGGCATCATCATTCCCCGCAGGGTTTCGATGGCTTTCTCGGCCTTATATTCTTGGATAAATCCCGAAAGCACTACGGCCGCAACGACCGCAAGAATCGTACACGCAGTAACATCCTTACCGACAATAAAAGACAGGGCCGCGGCTACCAAAAGCAAATAAATAATGAAGTTCTTCCTTATTTGCCTTACCAAGATCGTGAAGGGGGTAGCCTTCCCGACCTCCTTGATTTCGTTATCGCCGTACTGCTCTTTAAGTTTTTGGGCTTCTTTCTCGGTCAAGCCTCGGATCATTAAAACAGTTTAGCAACAAAGACCGTTGGAAGGAACTGCTACCCATAATCCTATAGTGCCTATTGACAGAAGGGAACCTCACTGGTATACTTTCCTGCTGAACCTTAATAACCGAATCGGTTTGACCTCTAAGGTGGGAAGAGTTGGGCGCGGATTTCGCCGTACTCAACTCAACCCCTGATTAGGGGAACCAAAACCAAAAAAAGAAGGGAGGATGGAAGAGGGTATTACTAGGCTTGCCCAGCCCGCGCCGTAACCGAGCATCTACCAAGGAGAAAGCTGTGAAAACGAAAGGACTGCGTTTCTTTCTGGTTTTGGGTGTGCTGGCGGCCCTGTTCGCCTTCGGCGCTACGAGCGCCGGAGCCACGGGGGGAGGCGGCTACGACCTGAATGTGGACGTCGACGCCGAGTGTGAGACCTATACGGTCTCAGCCAACCCCGCGAACTGGGACGAAGACAACACCGGACAGAGCCGGATCCAGTGGCGGCCAGTTCCGGGAACGCTGACTGGAACCGGCACGTTCGCTTTCGGCGAATTCGATTCCTCCGCAAGTTGGGAGGTTTCGGTCCAATATCGCAAATACACCAGCTCGAACTGGGGCTTCACCTGGACCGCTACCAGCGTCTACCACACCGAGACGGATAGCGGCAGTGTGAGCCGAAAAGGGCACTGCGACGTGGTGATTTGCCACGCTACCGGTAGCCAGAGCAATCCCTACATCCAGATCACGGTGGATGACCGCGCCGTGGATGGAGTTGGGAGCTCGGACCACAACCGGGACGGGCACCAGAACGGTGAGGACATCATCCCGCCGGGCTTCTGGGATGCGGACGGCCGGAACTGGACGGCGGAAGGTATCGCCATCTGGGAGAACGGCTGCGAAATCCCCGAGCCTCCGCCGCCTCCGGTCGAGGGATGCACTGATCCGTTGGCGCTCAACTACAACCCTGAGGCCACGGTTGACGATGGCAGTTGCGAGTACCCACCTCCGGTGCAGGTCTGCGAGGATCCCGCCGCGCTGAATTATGGCGAGGAGGGCGAGTGCCAATACCCGCCGCCAACCTACACCATCGAGGACCTTTCAGACTGTGATGGCTTCGCCTTCTTGTTTTACCAAGATGGCGAGCCGATCGGCGGTGGGAGCGGTCCCTGGAACGGGCGGACACTCCTGTACGTCGTGCTCCCGCCGGACAGTCTGGAGTTCTTCGCCACTGCAGCACCGCCGGACGATCATACGGTCGTGGGACAGGTGGTCAGGCCTGACTACTGCGAACCGGGCGAACCGCCGTGCCCGCAGTGCGTTTGCCCAACCTGCGGCCCACCCGTCCAGGAAACGATGGGTGAATCGATGGGCATCGCCTGGTTTTCGGACGTCCCCTGCGACGCCGGGACCTGTCCGCTCTTCGCGGGCCAGGACCACAACCCCTGGGTGAAGCTGTGGACAATGATCCCAAGCTTCTTCACCCACGAAGGTGTGACTGCCCCGCTAACGGCCGTCACGACTGCCAACGGGGAGGTCTGCTACGAAGCGTTCTTCCGGGATGGAGACTCCATTGGGGACTTCATCCTCTGGGGTCCGAACGGGGAGGGCGATCGCATCCGGGGTCACTTCCCGGCCAGCGATCCGCAACCGCACAAGTACAGCGCCTGCTCGATCTTCCCGAGCTGGTGTGATACCCGCCTCGGGGAAGACGGCCAAGGCTACGCGCTCTGGCTGCCCGGACACACCGTGTGGGACTGGGCCCAGTTTCTGCTCCAGAACGGGTTCTTCCCGGGCGAGGAGAATCGGGCCACGCTGGCGCTGGGGTGGGCAATGGCCCTGCGCGAGAACGGCAACGCCGCCCTGCTCACTTGGAACGGCGACCTGAGGAACCTTCCGCCGTTTCCGCTTCCGCCCCGGTAAGTAAAGGAGCTTGAGACCCAAGGTGCTTTTGAGCAATCAAAAGCACCTTTTTCATTTTCGGCGGAAATTTCAAACCAAACGAAGGGTAACAATAACACCAAGAACGGACAGGACGATACCGGCAATCAGGTGCAAGAGCCGAATATTTCGCTCCTTCCATTCGGCGGCTTTCTCGACCGTGGAGTAACCCCAGAAAATCAGCCCCAAGATTAGCAAGAGCGGGAGGACGAAAAAGACGTTGTAGAGCAGGAGATATGGCACTGCCGCCATTAGCGTCAAACTTTTCGCCAATAGACCCAGAACAAAGAAGTAAGGACCACCGGTGCAGGGAAGCTCAAAAAGTATCACCACAAAACCCACCAGAAACGCCCCTAGCGGGGAGGTAGCTTTGTAGATGATGTCCTTAAGAGGGTGCCGCCAGCTCCGCGGAATCTCCATCGCAAATCCCCCGCCCCCGTACCAAAAGTAATCTTTGATGTTCAAAAGCCCCAAGACAATCGCCAGAATTCCCACCAGCCGAGAAACGATGTCCGCCAGGCCCGATACCTGAATCGCCGAGAAGAGCCCCAAGCCGAAGAGGAAATAAGCCAAATAGATCGAAGCCGTAAAGGCCAACCCTGCCGCCAGCGCCCGCTTCCGGCTACCGGCACCGAGGAGAAACGCGGAAAGCAGAATCAGAAGCACGGCGATCGCACAGGGGTTGATTGAATCCACTAGCGCGGCCCCAATCACGGTTAAGAGAGTGGGAGCACCTAAAGTCTTCTCCGGAGGTGCCTCCCCCAACGGGCAGGCCACTTGAGGATGGGCGAGAACTTCACCTTCAAGTTCGGCAAGAATCGAAATATCACCAGTCAGATAACGGTCGCCGATAAAAACAGTTGGCACTCCCCAGGGCTGGGGAACATTATAGGCGGTTAAAACTTCTTGGAACTTCGCGGCGTTTTTTTGGTCATGCCAAACCTCAAAACGCCGGATTTTGAGACCCGGGTACCTTTGCTCCAGCTCTTCCAAAAAGGGTTTAACATTGGCACAGTGCGGGCACTCTTCACCATAGAAGTAGTAGACGCAAGCCGTCGGCTCTTGGGCCGAAACGGCACGCGCTCCCCGACCCAGGAAAACCGCGAGAAAAAGAAATAAAAGCAAACCCAACTTCCTTCGCATCAACTTATATTACCCTAAGGAGTCAAAGCCGCTTGAACCGTTTGAGGAGGTACCAAATGAAGGCGAGAATCGGAACCGTCACCACAGCATAAACTCCCACCCAGATCAACCCACCGGCGACACCGTAGACAAATGAGAGCAACGACCGTACCGCCTGTTTGAAAATTACCCCCGGCCGAAATCCTTCCGGCGGCTGGTAAGGAAGGGCAAACTCGTCAGTTGCTAGAGAAACCGTGATTCGGGAAAAGGCGGCTGAATCAGCAATGAATTTCTTCCGCCCCTTAAGGGCGTCGATTTGCTCCCGCAAAGTAATGATCTGCTGGGTAATCGAAACCAGATCGGCAATTTTAGTGGCCCTGGACTTGATCGCCTCAAATTGAGCAACGGTCTCCTCCAGCGCTTTAATCCGAGAATCCAAATCCTGGAATTCCTCCGTTACGTCGGTCCCGACGATGTTTTCCTCCACCACTTTAACCGCTAGGGTTCGGTAATATTCAACCGCCGGGCGAAGCTTGGTGTTAGGAACTCGAACTACCACTGTCGCCACCGGTGATTCCTCCGGCGAAGTGATTTCGGAAGAAACTAGAAAACCGCCCTCTTTCTCGGCGTAGCGCACCACTTCCTCCGCCGCCGCCGAAACGTCATTCACGACCAGCGAAAGGTTGGATTCCTCAATCACCACCCGCTCTTCGCTGGTTTCAGTTCCGGCAGCGCCTTTCTCTTCGTTCCCTCCTCCGACGAATTCGGGGACAGAACCACTCACGCCAGAAGACGAGGATCGGGACACCCACAACAGCTCGAACCAGCCAAGCAACCAAACCAAGACGAGAAGGAAGAAAATTGCAATCAAAACCGAGGCGAATTTGTGAGCTTTTACCCAGTTGAGAAAGGGCCTAAGAGCCATTGGCTTAGTGTAGCAAACTAGCTCCCCGGGATGGTATCCTACGTCAGAGCTTTTTTAATAGCGAGAGATTACCGGCTATCAAAGCTTCTTTCTTTGCGCGAGTCCAACCTTTGAGCTGTCTTTCCCGTTTCATAGCCGCAGAACGGGATTCAAATTCCTCGGTGTAGACAAGCTTAAAATCACCAAAGTCTTTGATAAACTTTGCTCCGTGACTAGTTTGATGATCAGACAACCGTTGCTCCAAGTTCTGAGTGTGCCCAACATAAAGTCGATTATGGATGTTACGAAGGATGTAAAGGTAAAACACGTATTGGCTATAGTCCTTCGACTGACGCTCAGGACATTCGACTCTGGAACTCAATGGCCTGCGGCCATGAGCGAACGAAGTGAGTCGAATGGTTCGCCATTGCGGACGATGTTAGAACCTCTTGGAGAACTGCAGGACAGCCTGTTTATATCCCAAACTTTGCTTAAGTCAAGAAAGAAGTGGGAGGAAGCCCCTCCAATCGACGCTAAGGATTAACAACCGTCCAAGAGAACGTGGCGGTGGAGGCGCCCGGGTCAGCGTCGACGTTTATCCTAAAGGTAGTCGCCCCCACGTTTGAGATCCAGAATTTGGCCGCATTGCCGAGGTTGTTGGTCGGGGTGACGTGGATGTTGTTGATGGATGGGGTGATTGCAAGACCGTGGGCAACGTCTATGAAAGTGCTGCCGCTGGCCACCGTGGCGGTACCGGAAGCCTCAGTTTTGTAACCCAAATTGTTTCGGATAATCGTATTAGACCCAACCTTTAAG
>CAZEID010000007.1:0-9735 GCA_964512075.1 uncultured Candidatus Saccharibacteria bacterium
TTCAGATCTAATTTCCCGAAGACTAGGAACTGGTGCTGGGGGCGGGATTCGAACCCACACGAGGTTTTGGCCTCAGAGGATCTTAAGTCCTCCGTGTCTACCGTTCCACCACCCCAGCGCTGGTTTTATTTTAACACCGTCGGTCTGCCCTCTTGACTTTTAGATAAGGTTCCGTTAAAAAAGGGGAGTTACTTTTCGATCAACCGCTCGGAAAACCCGCAGTTTGGTTGGTCACTCAGTTTTCTGGCGAAAGGCGGTGATATTTAGTGGAAGAGAACGAGAAAGAAAGCGAAGAACTTTATGTTTGTGTGGAGTGCGGCTACGAGGGGCCGGAAGATGATTTCTGCCCTGACTGCGGCGGCCAAATGCTTCCCAAAGAGAAGGCAGAGGGCGACACCTTCGACCAAACCGAGGAAGGGGAGGAGGATTTAGAGGAAGAGGCATTTTAACCGTGGAAAATTCCTCTCTCACCAGAAACGGTTCAGAAATTACCTTAACCGTCAAAATTTCCGCTGCCGAGGTCCAAGCGGCCTTCTCCAGGATTAAGCAGAAAGCGCTCCGGGAGATTAAGCTTCCTGGCTTTCGGCCGGGGAAAGCGCCGCCGGAATTAGCAGAGAAGCAACTTAATGAGGACGCTCTTGCGGAAGAGTTATTTCAGGAGTTAATTCCCCCGGCCTACACTCGGGCGGTCGTGGAAAATAAGGTTAATCCAATTATTCCCCCTCAGATTACGGTGAAATCATTTCAGAAGGAAACCGAGTTGGTATTTGAAGCTAAAACCGCCGAGGCTCCCAAGGTGCTTCTGGGGGACTATTTGCGGGCAGTGCGAGGGCTGCGGGGAAAAATCGTTTTCGGTCCCGATGGGAAGCCTTTGGAGAGCGGCGAGAAAGTAACCGCCTCCCAAGTTTTGGAGAGGCTTCGGGAAGCGGCAAAAGTCGACCTCCCGCCGGCATTAATCGACTATGAAGTTCAGCGAATGCTTTCCTCCCTAGTGGAGCAAGTCAATTCCTTGGGACTGACCGTGGATCAGTATCTTTCTTCCCAAGGGAAGAAAGTGGAGGAGTTGCAAAAGGAATATCACGACCTCGCCGAGCGTAATCTTAAAGATGAGTTTATTCTTTCCCAGATCGCTCGGGAAGCCAAGATTACGGTTTCCGAACAGGAGATTACGGACGCAATTGAAGCTGCTCCGGACGAAAAAGTTAAAGAAGGCTTGCGCACCGAACGCGGTCAGGCCTACTTGGAGGATGTAATCCGCAAACGAAAAACGATTGAACACTTGCTTAAAATCGCCGAAGGCTCCTAGCCGCCCTTAGTTGCCTTCACCGGGTTTCTTGCTATTATTTGCTTGTTATGCCTTCCTATCCGGTTCCATTCGTGGTTGAACAGACGCCGCGCGGCGAACGAGCGTATGATATTTTCTCCCGACTCTTAGAGGAGCGGATCGTCTTTCTGGCCGGACCGATTACGGATGGGTTGGCGAACGTGATTATTGCCCAACTTCTTCTGCTGCAGCAACAAGATCCCAAAAAGGAGATCAAAATGTATATTAACTCCCCGGGAGGTTCCGCCTATGCCGCGTTTGCGATCTACGATACAATGCAGCAGCTCCAAACGCCAATTTCCACCATCGCAGTTGGGATGGCGGCCTCCGCCGCAACTTTGATTCTCGCCGCCGGTAACAAAGGCAAGCGGATGGCTCTTTCCCATGCCTTGATTCATATCCACCAGCCTCTGGGACAAGCCGGCGGCCAAGCTACGGACATCGAGATCACTGCTAAAGAGATCTTGAGGTTAAAAGAACTTTATGCCCAAATCCTGGCGAGGCATACGGGCCAGAAGGTCGAAAAGATTATTCAAGATATCGATCGGGACTTCAACATGACTCCGGAAGAGGCCCAAGCTTACGGAATTATCGACAAGGTAATATCCTAACCAAGTTTTGCGGTTTTTCATTTTTCCGCTAATATTATGTTAGAGCAGGTACGCGGGGTGCCGAGTTAGCGAGCCGGATTGGAATCCCAATGTCACGCGTAGTTCAGAGGTAGAGCGCTTCATTGGAGTCGTTGGGTGGTTAGCTCAGGGGTAGAGCGCTTCGTTGACATCGAAGAGGTCAGAGGTTCAAATCCTCTACCACCCACCATCCAATTTGACCAAAGCCCACCGGGATTTTCATTGAGTTTAATTAGCACTTAAGGGTTTCCTTGCTGAAAAGAGTTGCGATCCAGCTCAAAAGTACGCGTACCACTTGTTTTCTGTTATTATTATTCCCGTGAAAGAGTCCGATCTATCCAAGCTTCGCCATTCTGCCGCGCATTTATTAGCCGCGGCAGTTTCAGATCTTTGGCCCGAGGCTAAACCCACAATTGGTCCGGCGATCGAAACTGGATTTTATTACGATTTTGATTTTGGAGGGACTAAAATCTCCGCAGAGGATCTTCCCAAAATCGAAAGAAAGATGAGGGAAATTCTCCCTTCCTGGAAAGAGTTCCGGCGGATAAAACTAACTCCAGCCGCTGCTCGGAAGGAATTCCAAAATAATCCTTACAAACTGGAATTGATCGATGAGTTAACCAAGAAAAAAGAGGCCATCACTATCTATCAGTCGGGAAAGTTTCGAGACTTGTGCCGGGGTGGTCACACCCCCAACCCTCCGCAGGATCTGCAAAACTTTAAGCTCACTTCCGTTGCCGGCGCTTATTGGAGGGGAGACGAGAAAAATCCGATGCTAACGCGGATTTACGGAACCGCCTTCCCCACGAAGGAGGAATTAGCCGCTTATCTAAATCAATTGGCCCTGGCCGAGGAGCGGGACCACCGCAAGCTCGGCAAGGAGTTGGACCTCTTTACCTTTTCTGATTTGGTTGGCTCCGGATTGCCGCTCTATACTCCCCGAGGGGCGTTGCTTCGGCGGCTAATTAATGAGCACGTCGAAGAAATTCAGCGTCGGTACGGCTACCAGCAGGTTTGGACTCCCCAAATCAACCGCGGGGAACTCTTTAAAATTTCCGGGCACTACGAGAAGTATCGGGAAAACATGTTTCGGGTCAACTCCAATTACTCCAAGGAGGAGCTTTTCCTAAAACCGATGAATTGTCCTCAACACACTCAAATCTACGCCAGCCGCCCCCGCAGTTATCGGGACCTTCCAATCCGGATGGCTGATTTTGCCATGCTCTACCGGGATGAAAAGCCTGGGGAGCTTTTAGGGCTAGCGCGAGTTCGGGCTTTCTCGCAAGATGACTCCCACATCTTTTGCCGGGAAGATCAAGTCGAGGACGAGGTAGACAAGATGTTGGAGATGACCCGAGAGGTAATGGCGACCTATGGCTTTAAGTACCGCTACCGACTATCCACTCGGGATCCTAAACACCCCGAGAATTATTTAGGGGACCCCAAAGTTTGGGCTAAAGTGGAAAAGTGGGCCGAAAAGATTATGCGGAAACATCGGATCGATCATTTTAATGCTCCCGGCGAAGCGGCTTTTTACGCTCCCAAGATGGATCTCCTCGCAACCGATAATCTAGGGCGGGAGTGGCAACTTTCAACGATTCAAATCGATTACGTCATGCCTGAGCGTTTCGGCCTCTCTTACACGGATCGGAACGGTCAGGAAAAGACTCCGATTATGATTCACCGGGCAATCATCGGCTCCCCTGAGAGGTTCTTAATGGTTTTACTGGAGAATTTTGGTGGAGCCTTTCCGGTGTGGCTATCTCCTGTTCAAGCCGTTATCATTCCTATTTCGGAGAGATTTGAGCGTTACGCCCAGAAGGTCTACCAGGAGCTCGAAAGCCGGAAGATAAGAGTGGAGTTAGATAACCGCAATGAGAAAATGCAAGCCAAAATTCGCGATGCCCAACTGTTCAAAGTTCCGTACATGTTAATCGTTGGAGAAAAGGAAGAGAAAAATAGCACTGTCGCGGTCCGGCTTCGAGACGGCCGGGACTTGGGGGAAAAGCCGCTCGCGGAAACGGTCGACCAAATTACCAAAGAGTCTCTCTCGCGAACCCTAACTTTATGGAACTCCAGTAAATGACCAGGAAGTCTTCTTATCGTCTTAATGAAGCGATTCGTGCCTCCGAGGTGCGGGTAATTGATCGGACTGGAAAGCAGATTGGAATCTTGCCAACGGCAGCAGCTCAAGAATTAGCGCGAAGAGACGGACTGGATTTGGTAGAAGTTTCGCCAAATGCCCACCCTCCTGTAGTGCGGATTGTCGATCTAAAGCGCTGGCTCTTTGAGAGAGAGAGAAAGGGGGTGGCCAAAGCGGGTCGAAAATCGGAACTAAAAGAATTTCGAATCCGACCTAATATTGGTGAAAATGATCTTGCCCTTCGAGTTCGCCGCGCCGAGGGTTTTTTGAAGAAGGGCGATAAGGTAAAATTAACCGTCGTCTTCCGCGGTCGAGAGATCTCTCACCCCGAGGTTGGTTTGGAGAAGCTAAAAAGGATGGTGGAATTGTTAAAGGAGTTCGGCAAGCCAGAGGGAGATCCAGTTCGAACCGAGAGAGGATACGAGTTGAATATCGTTACGAAAAGAAGTGCCTAAACTAAAAGTTTCTAAAACAATTCGGGAACGCTTCAAGATTACGGGGAGGGGGAAAATTCTCCACCGGAGGGGAGGATTAAAGCATCGGCGCTCTAAGGAAAGGTCGAGTTTGCTTTTTCGCGGGAGAAGTTTGCAGGAGGTTTCCCGGCCAGAGAGGAGAAAACTGCGGCAGATCTTAGGGATTCGCAAGAGTTAGAATCATATTGGGAAAATGACTAAAGCTAAAGGGAGTTTTACAACTAAAAAGCATCGAAAAATCCTTCGAATGGCCCGTGGGTACCGCGGAGCGAGAAGCCGGCAGTACCGACGAGCAAAAGAGGCAGTTTTACATGCTGGTCAGTATGCCTACGCCGGGAGACGATTGCGGCGACGCGACCTCCGTTCCCTTTGGATCGTAAAACTGAACGCCGCTCTTGCTCCTTACGGAATCAGTTACAGCCGGTTTATGTATCTATTGCAGAAATCAAAGCTCCCGCTGAACCGAAAACTGCTTTCCCAATTAGCTTTGGAAGAGCCGGAAGTATTCAAAAGTTTAGTGGAAAAAATCATCAAGAAATGAAAGCCGCTGAAGTCTTGGAGAATGCTCTTGAGGAAATATCTCGAGCGATGGACCCCGAGGAGCTGGAGGCGGTCCGGTTGCGGTACTTGGGAAGGAACGGAATCCTCAACCAGCTTATTGCGGAGATTCCGGAGCTTCCTCGGCCGGAAGACCGGAAAAGAGCGGGAGAATACCTTAACGAAGTTAAGGAGCGGATTGAAAAACATCTTGCGGAGAAGGGCCAAAAGATTAAGGAGCAACTTTTAGAGGAAATTGGCAAAAGAGCTTTTGACATTACTGCCCCGGGGGAAAAACCAATTTTGGGAGCAGTGCATCCTCTGACGAAATTTAGAGAGTTTGTTCGGGATGTTTTCACCCAACTAGGTTTTGAGGAGGTTTACGCTCCTCACTTAGAGAACGACGAATTTAATTTTAGTCTGCTGAATATGCCTCCCGATCATCCCGCTCGGGATCTTTGGGACACCCTTTATTTGGAAGATGGTCGGCTAATGCGAACCCATACTTCCAATATGCAAGTGCGGGAGATGCGAAAAAGGAAACCTCCGATTCGCGTTATGACTTTTGATCGGTGCTTCCGCTACGAAAATATGGACCCCCACCACAGTCATACTTTTACTCAGTTCGAGGTCCTTTATGTTGACCAAGACGTCTCTATGGCCCAGCTCAAATTCCTTTCCGACCTCTTTTTGAAACTGGTTTTTGGCGAAAAGACTGCTACCCGCTTCCGACCAAAATATTACCCGTTCGTGGAGCCGGGGGTCGGAGTGGACGCTCTTTGCCCATTCTGTGAAGGGAGAGGATGCAAAGTTTGCGGAATGGAGGGTTGGTTTGAGATTGCCGGGGCCGGGCTAGTCCACCCCCAAGTCCTCCGAAACGGAGGAATCGACCCAAAGAAATATTCGGGATTGGCTTGGGGATTCGGAGCGGAACGAATGTTGATGGTCAAACAGGGGATCGATGATATTCGCTATTTTTATGAAGGGGATTTGAGGTTTCTGAAGCAATTTTAAAATGCGGGTTCCTTATAGTTGGTTAAAAGACTTTATCAATCTGCGCAGGCCGCCCGAAGCAGTCGCCCGCGACTTGTCCCTTTCTTCAATCGGAGTTAAGGAAATTATCGGGTCTGGCCAAGAAGCGGTACTGGACTTAGACATTACCTATAACCGGGGAGACCTCCTCTCAATTCTAGGGGTGGCAAGAGAATTGGCCGCACTTTATCGCCTTACATTTAAGGGTGAGGAAGAGAGATTTAAACCGCCGGCGGGAACCGCTCCGCTGAAAGTTAAAGTTGATCCAGGATTGGCAAAGCTTTATACCCTTACAAAAATTTCCCACCTTTCTTACAAGAGCACGCCTGAATTAATTCAGGACCGGTTAGAAGCGGCGGGGATGCGCCCAATTAACCTTTGGGCGGATTTGACTAATTACCTTATGTTGGAATTTGGTCAACCCTTTCACGCGTTCGATGCCGAAAAGATTAGCCGACGAGACCCAACCCTTTCGATCGAGGTGCGCAAAGCTAAGAAAGGGGAAAGGATCCGGACTTTAGACGGACTGGATCGAGATCTTTCTCCAGAAGATATCGTTATTGCGGACAAATTAGGACCAATTGCGATTGCCGGAGTTATGGGGGGAGAAGCTACTGAGGTTGGTGAGGGAACGACTGAAGTTATTCTCGAAGCAGCAATCTTTGATCCAATCTCGATTCGGCGAACGGCCCGAAGATTGGGTTTGCGTTCCGAGGCCAGCAATCGCTTTGAGCATTTCATATCTCCAGATAACTTATACATATCTCTTAACAAAATTGTTAAACTTTACCAACTTTACGGTAGGGGAGATGTTACCGCTTTTATTTCCGTTGGGGAAGATCGAACAGAGCCTTATTCTGTAGGGCTAACTCACGAAAAGCTGGCGGCAGTCGCCGGCGAGGCCATTCCGCTCCCCGTCGCCCGCGAACACCTAGAAAGACTCGGCTTTAAGGTCATGGCTTCCGAAAAAGGTCTTCTCTGTTGGCCACCTTTTTTTCGGGGAGACATTCGAATCCCAGAGGATGTCGCCGAGGAAGTTCTCCGGATGCACGGCTACGACCGGATCTCCCCCAAGCCCCTTCAAACTGCGATTGATCACGCCGGGATCAACGCGTTGGAGAGTTGGCGAGATCAGACGACCTCTTTCTTGGCGGACAGCGGCTTCGCGGAAACGATCAGCTTTCCGTTCGTTTCAACCCAGGCCCGGCTATTTTTAAACCAGAAGGAACTCCTAAAGTTGCAAAATCCGGTCTCCGCGGAGGCCGAATATCTCCGTCCTAATCTTATTTTCTCCCTTTTGGAGGTTGCCCAGAAGAACGCAGCGCGCCAGACTCATGGTCGGGTCTTCGAGTTGGGAAAAACTTACTGCAAGGAAGAAGTGCTTGTATTGGGAGGGCTGATTTGGGGAGAGGAAAACCTATTTCTCCAGACTAAGGGGGTTCTCGAAGCCCTAGCCCAAAGAATGCATTTACCCCTTGAATTCGAACCAGAAAAGAATCAATTCCTTCACCCCATCGAAGCTTCCCAAGTTAAGGTGGAAAACCAGAGAATTGGCTTCTTGGGAACTGTTCACCCCCATCTCGCCAAAGCTTTTGGCATCCCCGCGGCTGGGGCGTTTGAGGTAAATTTCGAAGAACTTTCCAAGCTGGCTAAACCTTGGGGAGCGTTTGTTCCGATTTCACTATACCCAGAGATTTACGAAGAGTACTCCTTCATTCTTCCGGAGAATCGTTCCTTGGGAGATTTAATCAAGCAACTCAAGGAAGTTTCCCCGCTGGTAAGGGAGATTGAAATTACGGATCGCTTTACCACTGCCGAAGGGAAGCGTTCCATTACATTGCGGATCACTTTTCAATCTGACGAGAAGAGTCTCTCCGGAGAAGACATCCAACCCTGGCGGGAAAAGATTTATCACCTAATCAAGAAGAGAGGCGGGGTGCCTAGGATTTAAAGACAAGCTGTCGCACTAACGTAGACGGAAATATTTAGGGTAGTTGCTCCCCCTTTGTTATCCTCAACGTAAATAGAGAGTGTGTAATTTCCTGGAATGACTAAATCTTTCTTGCAGAGTTGGAAGAGAGGGAGCTCCGTTGGCCCATTATTTTTCGAAGAGTAATAGCCACTGGGAGCGGAGGTTGTTTTTCCCTTAGTCGCCCCCGCGTTACACTCGTCTGGCTCGGTTGGGCAGTCATCGCCGGACAAAGTAAACCGGACAAAGCTAATTGTGGTTCCGGGTTGGGCCACCGGAGTAGCTCGAACCTCAAAACTTTGGGGGAGGCTGCTCTTGCTAATCTCTGCTCCAGAGCTGTAGTTATGAAAGGTAACATTAGATTCTTTTAAGATGGGGCCGGTACTCCCGCCAGTGCAATCTAGCACGCTTCCGTTGCTGTCAAAGCAAAGCGTCGAGGTCTCTTTGGGTGGAAAATACTGGGACTGGCCTTTGTAAGTTTTGGCAACCCAAGCGTCGACGTCGTCTTGCCATTCCGGCCTTTCTGCGCGAATTTGAATGTAGTTTCGCTCCTCGGCTTGTCCCGCAGCGATACAAGCAGCGGAAGCGATTTTTCCATCCGGCTTGCAAATTTTGAGGCGCACGTGCCAATTGTCCGGTTCCGTTGGAACCGTTCCTTCGACAAACAAATCCGTTGCGGTCTCCGTTGTGTATGGTCCCGGGGCCATTCCGGAGAGGCTATCCACGGTTCCACTTACAATTCCACTTGGTCGGACAAATTGAACATTCGGCTTCCCTTTAAGATAGGCCGTCATAGCTTGGTTCCAGATTCGGGCCGCTCCGGCAAAAAAGTTTGGATTCATCGGCGAGTTATCGTTGTTTCCAATCCACGCCGCGATGGTAATCGAAACTTTAGAGCCGGGGTGAGCCGGGGTATACCCGATGGCCCAGTTGTCCCGATTATCGTTGGTCGTTCCCGTCTTGACCGCCACGGTGTGACCGGGAATGTTTAATCCCAGTTGGTTTCCGGTCCCGAAGGTAAGAGTTCGAGCGTTGAAATCGGAGAGAATATCATTAATCAGGTAGGATATTTGCTCCGACAGCACTCGCACGCCGCTGTTGGGTTTAAACTCTTCTAACACGTGACCATTGTGATCGGTCACCTTGAGGATTGCCACGGGATCATGACGGACTCCTCCCGTGGCGAAGACCGAAAAAGCCGTGGCCATGTCAAGCATCTTAACCTCTCCGCCCCCCAGCGTCAGCGCAATTCCATACCGTCCCGGCTCATTCAAGGTAGTAATTCCCATTTCGTGGGCGGTAGCAATCATATTATCTACTCCAATTAGAGAAAGCATCTTTACCGCGGGAAGGTTGAGAGAGTTTCCTAAAGCCCTCCGGACGGAATGGATTCCGTAATTGCGGTTGGCAAAATTCTGCGGTTTGTAGGGAGGCTGACCAGCGCCCGCATCGAAAGTGGTTGGAACTCCAATTAATCGGGTTGCGGGAGAGAATCCTTGCTTAAAAGCGGTGGCGTACATAATCGGTTTGATCGATGACCCGGGTTGGCGAGAGGGAGAGGTGGTGACATTGAATTGACCATCAATATCTTTGGCAAAGTAATCTTTGGACCCGACCATCGCCAAGAT
>CAZEID010000008.1:0-4015 GCA_964512075.1 uncultured Candidatus Saccharibacteria bacterium
AACCTACACCGAGGAAGGAATCCACGCTCTTAGCTATTTTGCGGTTGACAATGTAGAGAACGTTGAGGGGGAGAGGCAGGCTTCGCCGATCAAAATCGATAAAACCCCGCCGGAAATTTCGGGTGCTCCAACGGACAGCCCCAACGAAAACGGTTGGTATAAGGAGGATGTAACGATTCACTTCGAGGCGAAAGATCAAGAACACCTTTCGGGTGTAAAATCTGTGACTCCGGATATAGTGGTTTCGATTGAGGGGGCGAACCAAAGCGTGACCGGGGTTGCCGAAGATTACGCTGGAAATGTTTCCGAGGCAACCGTGGGAGGAATTAATCTCGATAAAACCCCGCCGGAATCATCGCTGAAAGGTTTAAACCTCTATTACTACAGTAATCTTCCAATTGAGCTTAACTACGAGTATGACGACAACCTCTCGGGTGTAGATCGGATTCGGCTTTACGAAAGCTACCAGGGTGGAAAATGGCAGTACCATAATGGATCTTCGCGGGAACCCGACCGCCCTTTCATAGTCGGGGCTTTGGAGGAAGGACGTTGGGAGTTTTCTTCCTGCGCGGTGGATCGGGCGGGGAACGAAGAGTGCCAAGCTTCGACTGTTGGGGATGTTAACGGAGCCCAAACCTCAATTGTCTACGATATTACCGTCCCAGCCTCAAAGGTTACATCTATTGAGGAAGGGGCTTACTATAACGCCAAAACTTGGCCTGGAATTATTGGCATCGCTGACGATTCGAACCCAAAGGGTTCAGAGATTACGACCGCGGGGTTAGCGCGAATTGAAGTACGAATAGACAAAAACGGTGGAAAGGGGGAGTGGGTGGCGGCGAATGGCTTGGAAGATTGGGAGTTCCAGCCCGTTTTAGAGGACGGTTTCTACACGGTCTACTCCCGTGCCACTGACCGCGCCGGCAATCAAGAACACACTTTTCGGGTATCCTTCGTCTACGACTCTGCAACCCCCGCGACTTCCGTACACCTTTCGGGTGTACCGGGGTTAGGTGGTTGGTACGTTTCGCCGGTGGAATTTTCTCTTCTGGTTGCGGACTCCAATCCTTTTGAGACTTACTACGCAATTGACGGCGGCAATCCTCGGGTTTATTTTGGCCCCCTAACATTCTGGGATGGTGTTTTCACAATTGAGTTTTGGAGTATTGATCGGGCAGGAAACGAGGAGGAACACCAATTTCTAACCCTGAAGATTGATACTGTTGCTCCAGCCGCTCCGGTGTCGTCCTTGACAGGTGGAAGTTTCTTTGAGGGGGATCAGCTCACTACTCTGTTGATTGGAGAAATCGGCGCGCAGGTTTATTACTCCCTTAACGGTGGGGATCTAATTCTTTACACCGGTCCTCTGGCAATTTCAAGCGATGTTCTACTCTCCGCTTATGCGGTGGACGAGGCCGGCAACCGAAGCGCGGAGGTTTCTTGGGATTTTGTCTTTAATCCAAAACCAGTTGCTCCTCCTCAGGTTTTGGGAGCTACGATTGAGCCTCCCGAAGCTTCAGTGGTGGGAGACCCTCCCGTTACTGCGGAGAGCGGTTCAGTGCAAGGTGAAACGGCGGCGGGAGAGGGAAAGACCATTTTTCCGATCGTAATGATTATCTTGTTCGGAGTTAGTTTCTTGGTTTATGCCAACCTCCGCCGTTTGAGATTGGAATGAGAGATTCGAGAAACCTCCGACTATGAGTAAATTGAAGGATTACTATAGTATATTAGTATACCGTAAGAGTTTGATTTTATTTGTCTTCTTTTTATCCCTTCTGTCCATCATTATGTTTAGTTCTTCGGATATCTTTTCTCTGACAGATTCTGCTGTGGTGATTAATGAGATTTTTCCCAGCAAGACCAATGATGAAGAATGGATTGAAATATATAATTCCTCGGCATCCGAAGCGTTACTTACCGGTTTTAAGATTGGGGATGAGGAGACTCGAGGAGGCGGTGAGGGCATGTATCTGTTTCCCGAAGGCGCTAAGATTTTCGGGGGCGACTATCAAATCATTGCTAAGAGAGCGGTGGTTTTCAAGGGAAAATATGGTTTTGACCCCGATTACGAGTTCGTCGCTAGCGATGACGCCGTTCCCGACATGGTTAGGTATAAAATTTGGGCAAGCGGAAGCTTCGACCTGAGTAGTGAAGACGAGGTAATACTATTGGACGGTTCGGACAGTATTGTCGAAGAAGTTTCCGTTAAAAATGTGGACGGTGGAAAGTCTCTTGCGTTTGATGGTTCTTCTTGGAAAGAAACCGATCCGACCCCCGCTGCGCAGAATACCTTTCCTGCCGATTCTATCGATCAGCTCACTCCACAGAGTCTGCCCGCGATCTCTTTCACCGCGCCTTCAAGCGTTGTTGCGGGAAAAGATTTCTCGGTAAATGTTACATTTTCAAACTTTGAAGCGGGGATTTACTACCTTAAAGTTTTGATCGGGAAGGATGGGAAATTTATTTACGGAAATACTGAGGGTGCTTCGGGATGGTTGGCACAAAATGAAAGCTGGGCAAAGTTTCCGACAATTGCGATTTCCGCTAGCGGAGCTGGGAGTGGCACGGTTCGAGCGAAAGTGGATAGCGAAGTGACGGCGGGCAATTACGCAATTAAAATTAGGGCTCACAAGGATGGAGATAACTACGAGTCACTGGAGAAGCCGCTCGCTGTTGCTTCCGCGCCGGTCGACTCGTCAAGTCCTTCCAACGGGGCAGAAACAGGGGCAGAAGAATCTCCAATTTTAGCGGAGTTTCCGGCAGAAGAGGGGGAAGCTTTAGGAGCCGAGGCGCCGCAAGAAAAGAAGTTTAAGCTTAACTTTTATATTGTCGTTGGAACCTTTGGCTTAATTGTGGGGAGCGGGGGATTGTTTTTAGGGTTTCGTTACCGCGAGAATAGCTCCGTCGCCGCAAGGTAGATAACGTAGGCCATAATCAGAACTACGGCTTCCAGCCGATCTACTCGGTATTGGGATCGGATGAATTTGACCACTAACGCCAGCGCTAGAAATAAGGCTACTGCCCCGATTTTAAAAACGGCGTCCCCATCCAACGTAATTGGTCTGATGAGGGCGGCTAGACCCAGAACTAAGGCAGAATTGGTGACAATACTTCCCAAAACATTTCCGGTTACTAGACTTCCTTGTTTTCGAGCCGCGGCTACGATGGAGGTTGAAATCTCCGGCAAAGTAGTTCCTAGCCCTAAGAGAACTCCGATTAAGATTGGGGGGGCTCCCAGGTAAGTGGCTAATTCCCTTCCGGCGCGGACGGTCACGTTTGCGCTGGCTAGAAGAAGTGTGATCCCGACTCCAAGGAGCAGGATTTCCCGACCGAGAGTTCGGGAAATCTGATGGTCTGTTACTACCTTCGAGTATTCTCGGCTCTGGAATAAGATGTTGTAAGTGTGGAAGCCGAAGAGGAGTAGGAGAATTAGGCCTTCTCCTCGGCTAAGTTGCCGATCCAGCAGCATGATAACGGGGATCAGTCCGATCAAGCCGGCCAAGAATACTTCCTGGTTTCTGATTTGGGTTTGGATCCTGATTGCTCCCCCCAGCAGAACAGCGATGCCAATCACCAGGGTGAGGTCGGCCACATTTGCTCCAATGACGTTTCCAAGGGAGATAATGTTTTCTCCCATGATTGAGGATGTGATTCCGACTACTAATTCGGGAAGAGAGGTAGCGACGGCCATCACAAGGAAGCCGGCCAGGTATTCAGAAACGTGCAACTTAATTGCAATTTCCGTTAACCGCTCAATCACATAGGTGGCCGACCGGCCGAGAACTATCAGTGCGATGATCAGAACCGCCAGTAGGGGTAGCACAAGCTATCTTATCTGTTATGGTTAACTTAGTGCAATTTGGGAAGGTTTGGGAAATTTTTAGGCTTTGGTTTCCAGTTCTGCTCTGGGCCGGGTTGATTTTTTACCTTTCTTCAGTGCCAAATTTGGCGGTGGGGGAGGGGGTGGCGGATTTCGCTACCCGTAAGCCGGCCCATATCTTGGAATATGCTGTTC
>CAZEID010000009.1:0-18040 GCA_964512075.1 uncultured Candidatus Saccharibacteria bacterium
TGACCGGATCGGATTTGTCGTAACGCTCGGCGGCGAGCACAATCCCTTCCGCCGCATCTTCGACGTAGAGAAACTCCCGAGTTGGTTTGCCGCTCCCCAGACTACGATCTTCTTCTCTCCCGCTCGAATAGCGTCTACGCATTTCTTAATCAGCGCCGGAATCACGTGCGAGCTAGCGGGATCAAAGTTATCCCCCGGCCCGTAGAGATTCACCGGCAGAAGATAGATTGCATTGAACCCATACTGCTGGCGGTAGGCCTGCGCTTGCACCAGCATCATCTTCTTCGCCAGTCCGTACGGGGCATTTGTCTCCTCTGGGTACCCGTTCCAGAGATCTTCCTCCTTGAACGGGACCGGCGTGAATTTGGGGTAGGCGCAAATCGTCCCGACCGCCACGAACTTCCCCACTCCCGCCTGCCGAGCCGCCTCCATCAGCTGGATCCCCATCAAGGCGTTGTCGTAGAAAAGCTCGGCCGGGTGTTCCCGGTTGAAGCCGATCCCTCCAACCTTCGCCGCTAAGTGAATTACCAAATCCTTGCCTTCCACGACCCTGCGGCAGTTCTCCCAGACCCGCAGGTCGGAATCACGAGAGCGAGGAACAAAGATATTTCCCAGGGGAACGCCTCTCCCCAAAAGCTTCCCGACCACGAACTTCCCCAGGAAACCGGCGCCGCCAGTGACCAGAATTTGACTCTTCGCCAGGTCAATCTTACCTTTCGCGGACACGGAAACCTCCATTTTTGAGGTGCTGCTCTTTCTGAGCTTCTTCGAGATCTGCCGCAACCATTTCATCTACGAGCTGTTTAAAGGTGGTTTTCGGCCGCCAACCCAGAGTCCGGCGAGCTTTGCGGGCATCCCCCAAAAGGGAATCCACCTCCGCCGGCCGGAAATAGCGGGGATCCACCTCAATTAAGATCCGGCCGGTTTTTTTGTCAATCCCCTTCTCCTTAAGGCCGCTCCCCTCCCAGCGCAACTCCATTCCTAACCGGGCGAATACCTCCTCGCAAAATTCCCGGACCGCGTGTTGTTCGCCGGTCGCGATCACGTAATCGTCGGGCTGCGGCTGCTGAAGAATTAGCCACATCGCTTCCACAAAATCCCGGGCGTGGCCCCAGTCCCGCTTAGCATTCAAATTACCCAAGTGCAGTTTCTCCTGCAGACCCAGCTTAATCCGGGCCGCCGCCCGGGTAATTTTGCGGGTCACGAAAGTCTCCCCCCGCCGGGGAGATTCATGGTTGAACAAAATTCCATTGGCCGCGAACATCCCGTAGGCCTCTCGGTAATTCTTGGTAATCCAGTAAGCATAGACCTTCGCCACCCCGTAGGGACTGCGGGGATAGAAAGGCGACCTTTCGCTCTGCGGGGGCGGAGTTGCTCCAAACATTTCGGAAGAAGAGGCCTGATAAAACCTTGTTTTCTTCTCCCAACCCAACACGCGGATCGCCTCCAGCAGGCGCAAGGTCCCCAGCGCATCGGCGTTGGCGGTGTATTCCGGTACCTCGAAAGAAACCTTGACGTGACTCTGGGCTCCCAGATTGTAGATCTCATCTGGTTTAATTTCCTTCACCAAGCGGGTCAGATTCGAAGAATCGGTCAAGTCGCCGTAGTGGAGGATAAAGCGGCGTCCCTTTAGGTGCGGATCCTGATAGATATGGTCCACTCGTTCGGTATTGAAGGAGGAAGAGCGGCGCTTAAGACCGTGAACCTCATAGCCCTTCCGCAAAAGAAGTTCGGCCAAGTACGAACCGTCTTGTCCCGTCACCCCCGTAATTAGCGCTCTTTTTCTCACCGCAATAATGTTAACGATACAGGACTAAAATCAGCACTTCAAGAAAGTGGGTCAATGGACCTTGAAGGGCACCCGCGGTGCATCGGAAGGAATCCGCCCGTAAGCCGAAGCTTCGGCCTTGGCCGGGAAGTCCGCACCGGCTAGATTTTTCGTGCTATGGTTTTATCAGGAGATTAATCGACAAATGCGGATCTGGAAGAATAAATTTATCCTTAAGTCGTTGGTCGCTTTAGCGTTAGCTAGCGTATTGGGAGCCAGCGCCTACCTGTTTGTGAAAACTACTCCCCAGGAAGTAGATATTAAGCGAGTAGAGGAACCGCTAGTGGAAGAAGGTGAGGATGTTTTGGGGTTAAATGTCGCCGCCGGTAAAAACGAGCTTATCTATACATCCGAAATTTACGAGGCCAAGATGCGCTTTAATGCGATCGCCCTGCACTGGCGGGAGAATGGTATCACCTGGAAGGAAGGCCGGCGGGTATTTTTGCGGACTTCGTTGGATGGAAACCACTGGACGGATTGGTTGGAGCTAGAGTCGCTAGGACCGATGCGCGACGACGATACTGCCGAACGCATCTTTCCCGAGGTTCCCCTCCTCATCGACGGAAATTTCTTCCAATACCGAGTTATCGTCCGCCAAGACCGAGGGGAGAATTCGGCCCCGAATCTGCGCGAAGTTTGGGTAACCTACGTAGACTCGCGTACGCCAATTCGCCAAAAGTTAATCGGAGCAATTAAAGAGCTGATACCTTCTGCCCAAGCCGCTGGTGAGGAACCAACTATAATTACCCGCGCTGGCTGGGGCAGCCCCGACCCCTACGGGAACAAATTCAAAGGAACTACTAAGTATTGGGATCCGGCCTATCATCCAGTGGAGCAAATATTCATCCATCACACCGTTTTTTACAACACCAGCGACCCGGCCGCCGCGGTCCGGGCCGTCTGGGACTTCCATGCCAACACCCGGGGGTGGGGCGATATCGGCTACAACTACTTAGTTGATCAGCAGGGAAGGATTTACGAAGGCCGGTTCGGAGGAGATAATGTGGTCGCCGGGCATGTCTATGGCTTCAATCAGAAATCTCTAGGGGTAGCGGTCCTCGGGTGCTTCGACACTAGTAGCAGCGCCTGCGCCGGAGCCCCGCCCCCATCTGCGGAGATGATGAACGGACTCACAACCCTGCTAGCCTGGAAATCCGCCAACTACGATATTAATCCTAATACTACCCAAAAATTCTGTGGACTAAGCTCCTGCCTGACCCTTTGGACAATTTCCGGACACAAAGATGCGGGAGTGACGGCTTGCCCAGGCAACCTCATCTACGACCAGCTCCAAGCCATCCGGGAAACAACTTGGAATAAAAAGTTCTCTTTCGATCTTTCGGCCAAACAGCTCGACTTCAACCTGATCATCTTTTCCGCTTTTGGAGAAGAAAAAAGCGTTACCCTTAGTTTCAAAAACACCGGCAATGCTACCTGGAGCAACACCACCAACCGAATTCTCCTTAAAACCGCCAACCCCGACGGCCGGACTAGTTCCCTACAAGGAACGGGTTGGGTTGACAACCAAACCCCGGCGGTCCTTAATGAAGCGAGCGTTGCTCCAGGAGGAACCGGCAGTTTCACCTTTAACTTCAAAAGTCCCTCGGACTTCCGGGGTTGGAATTACGAAACTTTCCGCTTATCGAGCGAGGGGGTAGCGGATTTTCCGCAGATGTTCACCACGATCGTCCAAGCCCCTTCCTTCCGTTGGGAGTTCCAGGGAGTCGGGCACAGCACGGGATCGGTTTATATGAATCACGGAGAAACTCAAACGATCACTCTTAAAGCCAAGAACACCGGCACTGCCACCTGGTACCGCGATACGGGGTGGCCGGTACGAGTGGGAACTTGGGGTCCTTCCCGAACAAGCTTGTTTTACCACAACAACTGGTTAAGCAATATTCGCCCGGCAAAAATTTTAGAAGAAAGCGTTGCTCCAGGAGCAGTCGGCACTTTTGTCTTCGACGTCTTTGTTTCCCCGCAAGCGGCACCGGGGTGGTATTTTGAACGGTTCAATCTGGTTGCCGAGGGGTTGGTTTGGTTTAACGATACAGGAGCGGGAGCTTATTTTAATGTGTTGCCTTCAAGCTACCAGTGGGAGTTCCAGGGGGTTGCCCACAGCACCGGGTCGGTATTCATGAATCCGGGGGAAACCCAAACGATTACTTTGAAAGCCAAAAACACCGGCGAGACCGCCTGGTACCGCGAGGCTTACTGGCCGATTCGGCTAGGGACCTGGGGGCCCTCCCGAACGAGTCTGCTCTACCATGGGGATTGGCTCAACAGCATCCGTCCTGCCAAACTTCTGGAGGAAAGCGTTGCTCCCGGAGAGGTGGGCACCTTCGCCTTCAATGTCTTTGTCCCGGCTAAAGCTTCCCCCGGCTGGTATTTTGAGCGGGTAAACTTGGTAGCCGAGGGACTCGTATGGCTTAATGATACCGGCGCCGGTTTTTACATCTACGTCCTTCCCGGCTACCGCTGGGAATTCGGCGGAGTTGCCCACAGCACCGGGTCGGTATTCATGAATCCGGGGGAAACCCAAACGATTACTCTTTGGGCGAAAAACACTGGAACAGCGACTTGGCATAAAGGCACCTCCTGGCCGGTAAGACTAGGAACTTGGAAGCCAAGCCGGATAAGCTCCCTCTACCACGGCAGCTGGTTCAGCAATATCCGTCCGGCTCTCTTAAACCAAACCTCGGTGGCACCAGGAGAGGTTGGGACATTTTCTTTCACGATCGTCGCCCCCTCAACTCCGGGTTGGCACTTCGAAAGAGTTAATTTGGTTGCGGAAGGATTGGCTTGGCTCAATTACCCCAATGCGGGCTTTTACGTTTACGTCCGCTAATGGGTCTTCTCTTCATTTGACCAACCCCAACCTTTTATTTACGGATGATACTTGTAACCTCGTGGAAATCCCAAAGATAATCCCAGGAAGCGAAGTTTTTGTCCGGCAAAAGGGGCAGAGCTGTCCCGAAAAACCGGTTGAAAATTATTCTGAAAGTGTTAACCGGAGTAATTGTCGGATATAACTCCGCCGAAGCATCCACTCCCGGAAGATAAATTGCGTTCAAAATGCCAAAACGCTCCTTAAGCGTTCCGGAAGGAGCGCCCTCAAATCCGTACCCGTAAGTATCAGATAATCCTTCGTAGGGAAACTTAAGCGGAGGGTTAGTTCCCTCGTCGGACTGCAGGATAATAATCGAGTCTCGCGATTTCGACAAGATCCCCTCCACAACCTCCGCCGCAAACTTATTCGTACAAACCAACTGATTTAGATAAGCTTCGAGCGAAGTACCCGTCTCCGCCGAAAGCTCCTCGCAATCTTTCCCAAAAACCATTGGGGGATGCGGCAGAAGAATATGAGCAAAAACAAATTTTGGGCCTTCCAGAGAGCTAATCTCCTTCAAAGTGGCGAACTGGTACTTGGCCGAGTTGAAGTGCAAATCAGCTAAGTTATCGGGAATGCTCTTGATACCTTTGATATCTAGCGGGACACCCTTCAAGCCCACCTGGGAAAGTTTGCGAAAGATCGGAGGAAGAATCGTCTGCTGATAAAGTTCCCGCATAAAGCTGTCAAAATCTAGGTTTCGGTAAGCCAAGCTCATAAAATTGAAATTTTTATCGGCGTTGCGGTTGAGCCGGGTGGGGTTGTACCAGGAGCCGACGTGGTAGTACTTGTATCCTAATCCCTTCAATAAGGTTAAAACGGCCGAGTTTTCAAGGAGCGGGTAGGCCGGAGTTTCCACCGAACGCGAGGGAAACTGTTCGAACAACGCCGGCAGGTAGTCCAGGTTCAGCGAGGAAGTAAGTGAAAGGAGAGTCATCGGGTAGTTGGCGGTACTTTCGGAGGCCACGTAAAAGCCGGTTTCCTGGAGGAAGTCCAGAAAAGATTTATTGTCGAAATTGTAGAAATCGCTCAAGACTTTCTGCCCGGCGTAGCGGTCAAAGATCAAGTAGTAGATATCGGGCTTAATCGCCCCCTCCGGCAGAGAGGTAGTGATCGCTGACGGCTCCCGCCGGGCGGCCTCTTCGGTAAAAAGTTCGAACCGAAGAATATTGCCCAAGGCAACCAAAACCAAGGCGAGTGAAGCAACATTCAAGAACCTAGTTACTCGGTCCAACTTATTTTTGGTCCTACGAAGAGCCAGAGTTGTAACCGCAACCGAAAAGAATAAGGTTAGGAAAAGACCGTCGCCGATGCTGAATTTCTGGCTTTCTACAATCCTCCCCGCCAACCAGCCGTGGAGATGTCCGTAGGAAAAGAACCAGATTAAGAGAACCGAAGTTAGAATTGCGGCTTTGCGAAAATTCCTGAATGCTAAAAGCAAGACCCCCGCTACCACTAAAGTCATAAGAACTGAAACCGTCAACGGCCGCACCAGCGAGGCCGGTAAAAGCTCATAAATATTGTGGGCATACAGAGAAAGGACCGGAAAAACGGCCACCAAAAGCGGGTGGAAGGGAAAACAGAAAATTTTTTCGGCGGCTTCTTTAAGCTTCACAACTTAATTTCTCTCAAACGCAAGCAGCTCTATTTTACTAATTCAATCTTTTTAGGGAGTTAAGCTCCTCGACACACTTCTTAACGCTGAATCCGATCGGTAACATCGATGAATTTGAAGAAATGGTCTTCATCCTCATAGACATAATTTTTATCCGGCAGGAGCTCCAGATTTGCCCCAAAATATTTATTGAAAACCACCCGAAAGGTGTTCACCGGCGTCATTGTCGGATAGAGATTACTCGGATCTACCCCCGGCAGGTAAAGAGCGTTAAGGATTGGAAAACGCTCTTTCAGCGTTTCGTCCGACGCATCCTTAAAGTTGAACCGTCCCTTTGGCATTGGGTACTCCCGGTTGTAGGGGCCCTCGTCGGCCTGGAGGATAATCACCGGTGGGGACTCGGAGTCCGCCAAGATCTTCTCCACCAGCTCCCTCACCAACCGGTTCCCGCATTTCAGCTGATCCAAATACGCCGATTTGCTGGAGTCTTTCCCGCGGGGCGTCCCGTCTGGCAAGGTTTGGCAACTGGCGTCAAAGACGAACGGCGGATGGGGAATCAAAATGTGGGCAAAGACAAACTTGGGACCTGGAATCGCTGGTATTCTTGCCAAATTATCAAATTGATCCAAAATTATATTGCCGTGTTGGACATTGAAATCGAACGAAGCAGTCCGCGAGGTCAGCCGCCGAATTACTGGAGCAAAAAGTGTTGTCTGCAACAGTTCAGTCGAGAAGCCGTCCAGCCCCAGCGTTCCCCTTGTCAGGAAGTTTTGGTCCGCTAGCGGATTGACCTTGGATGGCTCCCACCAGGAACCCAAATGCAGGTACCGATACCCTTGGGACTTTAACAGCTCTCCTACTTTGTGGTTATTGAGCAAGGGATAAGCGAAGGTCTGGTCGCTAGTCTCCTCTCCGGCGACCTCCGCCAAGAAGTTGATGTACTCCATATTCAGCGAGGAAGCCAGCGAAAGGAGGGTCCGGGGATAGTTCATCATGCTTTGTTCCGCGATGTAGAAGCCCTTTTCGGTTAAGAAATCGAGAAATTCCCGGTTGTCGAACCCATAGATCTCCTTCAAAGTGGACTCCCCGGCGTAGCGGTCCAGAACAATGTAATAGATATCGGGCTTAGCCGTTCCTTCCTTAACTTTCAAGGGAAGCGCCTCCCCCAACCGGGAATCCAACTCCTTTAAAACTTGGGGCTTAATGTTGCCTAACCGATAAACCGCGGCGGTGATAGTTGGAACTAAGAAGAGGAAAATGGCGAAGAAGTTCAAAAATTTCGTGACGGAAACGAGATTTCGCCTGGTTCTCCATAGAGTAAAAAGAAGTGCCAACCCAAAGATGCCCCAGACCGAAACGAGGATGTCATCGATTCCCAAAGGAGGCAGCCACCCGAAGAACTGGTACTGCCCCCGGGCAAAATATTCCTCGAACTGGTAGGCCAGAATATCGTGGAGATGCCCATGGGAGAAGATCACCAAGACGGCAAACGCCGCCAGCAGACCGGCCTTGTACCAGTCCTTAAGCAATAGCTTTGCTGCACCAAGAATCAGCGCAGCCATAATGAGAGAAGCGATCAGCGGTTTAACAAAGACCCAGGGAAGAATTTCGGAAGCGTTGTGGTAGTAGAGCGAAAAGACCGGAAATGCAGCCAAGAAGAACGGGTGGAGCGGGAGACTGAAAACTCGCCGGGCGAAGCCGAGAAACTTAGCCCTCATCTCCGTTTCATCAAGTACATCACCCTTTGGGATCCCTTAACGGGAGCTTTTCCCGTCACGGTAAAGTAACGGGAGAATTCTTTCTCAAAATCGGCGGGCGTGTAATGATCAAAAATATCTTCCCGAGTCGCCAGTAGTCGCTGGACCTGGGAATCTTCCTTGGGAACGAACTCGATGATGAGATGCTCCCGGCAAATTTCCGCCATAAATTCGGCAATTTTGGCAAACGGAAGATTGTTGGAGATGGCCAGATGGTGGATCAGTGCCAGCGCCATTACCGCGTCGGCCGGACCGCGCTCGGCAAAACTCATCCTCTCCCGGTTTGCCCAACCCAATCCCCCACTAGGATTGGCCAAGTCCAAAACCAAAGGAAGGATCCGATCCTCGTTTTTCGCCCGAACCTCTCGGTAATTAATCTCGACCGCCGCTGGATCAATATCGGCCGCGACCACTAACTTCGCCTTTCGAGCGGCAATCCGGCTGAATTCTCCAGTATTGGCACCCAAGTCCCAAACGACTTTGGGCCGGGCTTGCCTCACAAATTTCTCGACAATCTTCCCTTTTTGCCGAAACGCCTCTCGGCTGTAATTGGTGCGCTTATAATAGTCCACCCATTCAGTTCCTTTTGGACTCCAAGCGAGCTTTCTAACCGCCGCTTCCAGTCCGTTTACGATCGCCAAAAGTTGGTCTTTCCTCAACTTTGGCTCCCAGCGGGCGGGAGCGCTTACCCCCCGATCGGCAAAAACCTGCTGAGTCTTAGCGTGCAAATAGATGTGAGCCAAAATCAAGGGAGTTAGTTTGGCTTTAACCGGCAGCAGCCGACTTGTCAGATCCAGCGGAACTCCGTCGATATAGATCCGTAAGAGCTGGGTCAATCGAATATCAGTATAGGTAGCCAGTACCAGCGGTGCTAAGAAGTGCTGGCAGAATTGGCGGTAAGCAATCCAAGGTTTTTCTTGATAGACCTCGAACGAAAGGGTATCAATCAACACCGGCTTCCCATCGATGAATTGAATGTTGTAAGCGCTGGCGTCCTTCAAGCTCATCCCATACTCCAAGGCCATTTTTTGGATTCTCAAAGTTGCGAGCGCCGCATCTTTTAATTGGCTAAAGCACCACTCGTAGGGATAAGAAACGAAAGGAACCGGCTCGGGGAGAAGCACCTTATAGCAGTCCGCCGTTCGGGCCAAAGCGGCTGAAACCTCTTCAAAGGGAATCAGCAGCCCCTCCTTCACCAACCGCCGGTAAAGACCCGATTCGATTAGCCGGTCAAAATCCGGCCGGTAAGATTTGTTTACTTGACGGTAGAGGATCCCCTCGCGGACAAAAAGAAATCCGCTCGGGTCGCGGAAGGAGCCCGAAACTTTAGCGGTCCTTTTCATCTCCCGGCTTCCCTTTCTTACTCTTCTTAAAAGCGGTGGAAAGGAACTGCCGAATTTTTCCCCAAGACGAGACAACGAGATAGCCGCCGCCGGCAATTCCCGCCAGCAGAATCTGAAGGAAGTAGCTCCCCGTACCGGGATCAAGGTAAGCGTAACTTTGGCGCGCCAATGACAAAAAACCCAGAGAGAAAGCTAAAATTTTGAAAACCATGACTGGCAAGAAATATACCACAAACGCTACCCCAGCGCTTGGAAAATCTCAATCACCTTCCGCGCCGAATCCTCCCAGCGAAACCGGCAAGCATTTTTCAATCCGGCCTGAGAGAATCTTCTTCGGACTCGCGGAGAGGAAACCATTTTGGCCAGCGCGGCGGAAATCTCCTCCATTTTCTCTGGATCAACCAGCCAAGCCGCTCCCCCCGCCGCCTCGGGAATCGAGGTAGTATTGGAAGCAATCACCGGCGTCCCGCAGGCTTGAGCCTCAACTACCGGCATCCCAAAGCCCTCAAAAAACGAAGGGTAGACCAAAACCTCCGCTGCCGAGAGCAGCCGGGGTCGATCCTCATCCGAAACGTAGCCAGTAAAGATCACATCCTCTTCCAACCCCAAATCCGCTACGGTCTGGAAAATCTCCCCGGCCATCCAACCAACTTTCCCCGCCAAAACCAGGTTAAAATCCCTTCGATTTGGCAAGGCGGAGTAGGCACGCACAATCGCGGGAACGTTCTTGCGGGGTTCTAAAGTCCCCAAGTACAGGAAAAATGGTTTCTGGATCCGGTATTTTCGTCTAATGGCCGCCTGTTCTTTCTCATTCCGCGGGTAAAAAACCTGGGAGTCAATTCCTGGGTGAACCACTACAATTTTATCCGGCGGAATCCGGTAAAAACTAATTAAGTCGCGCTTAGTGAACTCTGAGTTCACCACCACAGCGTCGGCTTGAACCGCCGAGGATCGGACAAATTTTTTGAGAAACTCCCCGTTCCTTCGATCCACGTATTGCGGAACCCGCTCAAAAGCCAGATCGTGGACCACCACCACGCTCCTCCCGCCCCGGTGAGGGTAAGCTACAAAGTTAGGAAAGAAGTAAAGATCGTGCCGACCGAAAAAAGTCTCCAGCGGAAGATTAATTCCCCACTTGCAAAGTTTGTAGAAGACTTTGTAGGGAAAAAACCGCTGATAGTGGCACCAGAAATTCTCCCCCCTTCTGTACGGACAGACTCGGGGCTTAGGAAAGAGTCGCCAAAGCATAAGATCATAAAAATTCTCCTGATCCTGCCTCAAAAGGCCCTCTAGAATTCCCTTTGTGTAGTAAGTAATCCCCGCGCTTCGCTCCAGCAGAACTTGAGCATCCACGCCAATTCGCATAATCCCAGTTTAACCTAAAAAAGGAGGAATTTATTTTTAAAAAATTGGTGATAAACTGGGACCAGCACTACCTAAAAACTTTTAAGAAAAGGAGAGGATCCTGTGAACCACTCTAAGGTTGCCGAGCCGATCAAGAAAAAGATCGGAAACCGTCCGCGCTTGCTTTGCCCGATTGCAGATTGCCAAGACGTAAAGGCAACCCAGCAAGGATACGCAACCCGCCAGGGCTACGAACGCCACTTTAGACTCTACCACGTTCAGAGTGAAACAATTGGGTTGATGTCCCGGATAGACTGGGGTTCGCCGGGATTTCGCGCCGGCCTGCTGAAGCGAGCCTTCGAGCAGTTCCGCGCTGAGAATGTCCGGTTTGTAATCTTGGCCGGCGGATTGGTCTCCTTCCCCCACCTGCGGAAGAAGCTCACCGCCCGAGCGCTGGACGAGCTCTGGCACGATCTTTGGGGCGCCAGCTACGAAGAGGAGAAAAAGCCGCCTCGTTCCGCCCGGGTGGAAAGCGCCCGGGACTACCTAGTGGAAAGCTGGGCCAAAGAGCTCGCCCAAGCGATTCCCCGCTACAAGAATGGAAGCGGACGGCTACTCCGCATCTACTTGGTCACTTCCTCCGCAACAAACTACGACGGCCCGTTGGGAAGCGAGCTCGCCCACCTCCTGGTCCGGTACCGACCGGACATTCGGTTTTGGGGTGATGTCTCCGCCCGAATCCCACTCAAGCACCAAAACAAGGTTCTGCTGGTCTTGACTCCCCGCAAAGCTGTTTGGCGATCGAAGTATTTTTCGACCGCCGTAGACCGATTAATTGAAGATGAGGAGAACCGAACCTCTCAAGCACTCCCCGACCTTTGGGTAGTGGGGTGCACCGCCTCCAGCTTGCAGCGTCCGCAAGGCGAGAAGAAGCGGCCCTACATCTCGGTTCCGGCACTACACCGGCTAGGAGAAGTTCACATCGCGGAAAATCAGATTGGGGTCCGAGTAGTGGAGTTTACTCCTGACAGCCGTGATCTCCTGGTCCGGACCTACAACTACAAGGATTACACTGCTCGGGAGCGGGAGTTCATTCCGGTTCCCAAACAAGCGAATGGGATTCAACAGAAAGTAGTTGCAATTCTCAAGGCCAAGGGTCCCCACACGATCGGGATGCTCGAAGACGCCCTGCGAATCAACCGGGGCCAAATCGCGGCCGAAATCGCCGCCCTCAACAAAAGCCACTACCGGCCGCAAATCGAATTCAATACCGACTCCCAGCTTTACGACTTCGATCCGAAGTGGATCCAGAACCAATTGACTTACCCATCCCTCCCAATCGAGAGCGCCCGCGAGGATAACCTCCTGGCGTTTGCTTGTCTCCATGCTGGGTCCACCTACAGCGAGTACAAGTTTTTTGTCAATGAGGTCCCCGAGCTGATGTTGCGCCGGGGCTCAACCATCCTCGTCGGAGCCGGCGACCTGATCCAAGGGCTGGAGCACGACCTGGATCGGCGGGGCGAGGTGATGCCTGGTTTTAACAGCTACACCGACCAGGAAACTCTGGCAGCGCGCCTTGTCTGTGAAACGATGACCCGCGTCCTCGAGAAGCGGTTGGACCGAGCCCTACAAGCAATTCCGAACCGCCGGCCTTCGGCCACTAAATTGGCGAAGATTGTCGAGGCCGCCCTCCCGACCTTCCTTTGGAGGGAAGGTAACCATGATGCGTGGGTCCTCCGACGAGGACACGCTCCACTAGCAACCTTCAGTCGTGATCTAGTTTCCTACCTCGCCCAAAGTCTCTGGATCGCCTTGGAGAAGCGGGGGCTGACACTCCCAAACCTAAGCGGAATCGCTAACTCCCACGTGCGCTTCGGCGAAGTTCATCAGCTCCCTTCTGGTCTGGGACTGACAATTCTCCACCCGCACATGCCCCGGACGCTGACCTCCTCACTCCGGGCCCAGCACATGCTGGACATGGCGGGGACGCCACTGGTAATCGGGGCCAACTTCCATGTTGGAGTGATTGTGGAAAGATGGGAACCCCACCACGGCCAACGTCTCGCCACCCAAGTGGGAGCCTTGGTGTGGCAAACCGAATTTGAGCACTCGCGCCTTAAGACCTTGGACGTGGGGGTGGCTACCATTCGCATCTTGTCTCACGAAGGAAGAATCTTGATGACCGAGACTACTTTCTTCGGCGAAGGAACCGAGGGAAAGGAGTACGGTCGGGAAGAAGTTCTCCCTAACTTCCTGAAGACCATCGGAATTTAGTCAACGGGCCTCGTCGCTCTCAAAAGCGCCGAGGCCTTCTTTCGTCGACTCCTCCATCAAGTACTAACACTAAAAGAACGAAGGAAGAGAAAAAACAAGAAATCAAAGCAACTTAAAGAACAATTTGATTATTTAAATAATTAAAGTGGAAGAAGGGGAGGAGAGAAGAAGCGAGATCCGTTGGACCACTAGATTTCCGGCCAGGATTACTTTACAGTTACCGATTTCGCGAGATTGCGCGGCTTGTCTGGATCCAGTCCTCTTTCAACTGCCAGGAAATAAGCCAAGAGCTGAGCAGGAACGATGTTCACAATCGGAGAGGCCGGTCCAACATCGGGGACTTTCAACCACACGTCAAAAACCTCACTGTCTCCCGGCGCGACTCCGATGATAAACCCTCCGCGGCTCTTTAGCTCCTTAGCGTTGGAAAGAACCGAAGCCGCGGTCTGATCCTTAGCTCCAAAAACCAAGCAAGGAGTTCCTTCCTCAATCAAAGCAATCACCCCATGCTTCAGCTCCCCGCCGGCAAAACCTTCCGCGTGAATATAACTAACTTCCTTAATCTTAAGGGCCGCCTCCAATGCCGTTGGGTAATTAGCCCCCCGGCCAATCGCATAAAGGTGCTCGGTGTCCCTTAGCTTCCGGGCCAACTTTCGAATCTCCGCGGCGTTATCCTCCGCCAAAATCTCTCGAACTCCCCTTCCTGCCCGAGCCACGATCTCCCGGCCTTCCTCCAACTTCCCCCCTACCCCGGCTGCCAGCAGGAGAAAGAGAGCTAGTTTGGCGGTGTAGGATTTAGTCGCTAAAACCGCCTTTTCAGGACCACAGTTCAGCAAAAGATTTTTGTCCGCCATTCGGGTGAGCGAAGAACCCGGAACGTTCGTCAGCGCCACTACTTTAGCCCGGTGGCGCTTCGCCGCCCGAACGGCTTCCAGTGTATCCATTGTTTCTCCCGACTGAGAAGCCACAATCAACAAAGACTTGGGAGTTAGGAAGCTTTCCAAAAAATAGAACTCGCTTCCGACCGCAAAATTCACGTGCCGCTTCGCCAAGTCTGCGAAGAAATAAGTCGCCGCCAGACCCGAGTGCGCCGCCGTCCCGCAGGCAGTGAAATAAGTTCCGAAAGACCTCCTGATTAAACTAGTAACCTCCCTCAAATCGGAACCGGCGTACTCCGCTAAACGCGCCAGAATTTGAGGCTGTTCGGTAATCTCTTTGATCAGGTAATGAGGATACCCGCCCAACTCGGCCTCTTCGGCACTCCAAAGAACCGTTTCAACCCGCGGCGCGCGCCGATAGCCGTCCCGGGCCCGAATCACCCCCACCCCGGTGGGAGTTAAGATGGCACCCTCCGCATCATCCAGAAAGGCAACTCTCCTAGTGTGAGGCAGGAAAGCGGGAACATCTGAAGCGAGAAAAAATTCCCCCTCCCCGATTCCCACTACCATCGGAGACCCCTTGCGAAACCCCACAATGATTGGACCGGAGGTTCCACTCCAGGTTAGGTCTGACGTCTCGCCGGTTTCCCCCAGCAACCTTACAAATCCTACATCCAACCGCACCTGAGGGAAATAAACGGCAATTGCGTTCAGGCCCTCCAACCGATTGAAAACCCGTCGGACCGCTTCCACCGGCTCCGCCCCATCTTTTATCTCCTCCTCTACCAAATGCGGAATTACCTCGGTGTCAGTTTCAGACTTAAAGTTGTGTCCGCGAACAAGCAACCCCCTCTTCAGTCCCTCCCAGTTCTCAATAATCCCGTTATGCACAACTGCCAACCTCCCCGCGCAATCCAGGTGGGGGTGAGCATTGGCATCAGTTACTCCCCCATGCGTCGCCCAACGAGTATGACCTAACCCGGAGAAAGCGGGAGCAACTCCCTTATCAGTGAAGTTGACTCCCGAAATTCTGCCCGCCTTTTTGAAAACTGAAAGCTCCTTACCGAAAGCGATCCCCCAAGAGTCGTAGCCCCGATACTCCAACCGCTTTAACCCCTCTACCAAAAACTGGGCCGGGTTTCTTTTTTCAGTTCTGGAAACGAAGCCGATTAAGCCGCAAATCTTAAGATTCCTCCAAGATACCCACTAAGGCCTTGGCTAACTTATCGGGATCGTGCCGCAAAAGACTGCGCTTGAGGGTATCGCCGGACTGGGGCGTGAAGAGGCGCTCAGAAAGGAAATCCCCCTTGACTAGCGCGTACTTTTCCTCCCGTAAGTCGTTCTCGATCGGGAAGGAACTTTCCGAGGAAGCATAATACTGCAAAACATCCTCAGGAAGCGGAGCAGTATTCACTAAGATGTGGCTGAAATTGGTCCCCAAGTGCTCTTCCAGTACCGCCGCATGGCGAGAAGCGGGAAAGCCGTTGGTCTGACCGAATTTGCTCATTAAATTGAGAATGTAAACCCGGTGAGCCTTGGATCTTTGGACCGCTTCCGAAATCCCGGCGACCATCAAAGTTGGAAGCAGACTGGTGTAAATATCTCCGGGACCGACCACAATTAGATCCGCCTCCCGGATGGCCGTTACTGCTTTGGGGTTAGCTTTAGGCTGAGGAAGAAGGTAAACCCGCCGAATCGCCAATCGCCCATCGTGCTTCGGCTCATCAATTGAGTGCTCCCCCACCACAGTTACCCCTTCGTCGTACTCGGCAACTAGATTAGTTTCTTCTAAAGTTACCGGGAGAACTCGACCTTTTGTTCGAAGGATCTTTTCGGCGGCCTCAATTGCTTTCTCCTGAGACCCCAAGGTGTGGGAGAGCGCTACTAAGAACAGGTTGCCAAAGGTAGTTCCTTCCACCCCCACCCCTTCGGAAAACCGATAATTAAAGAGCTCCCGCAAGGTTCCCTCACCGTTCTCTTCCGCCAAAGCCAGGAGGGCCTTCCGGACATCCGAAACCGGGAGCATCCCAAACTCATCGCGCTCTTTCCGCGCGGAGCCGCCGGAATCAGCCATCGTTACTACAGCGGTAATTTCCAAGGGATATTTCTTTAGGCCGGAGAGCACCACGTAAGTGCCCGTCCCACCCCCCAAAACCACAACCTTCTTAGCCATCGTTTATAAAAACGTTACGGACAAAAGGATGTCACAGGAGTGAATTCTAGCACTAAGCACGAAATCTTAAGCAAATCCAAAAACCGGAGTCCCAAACTGTTTCGGATTCAGAGATTCAGATTCGAGATTTACGAAAAGAGGGTCCAGAAAAAGAGAAGAATTACCAGCGCTCCCACGAGCAAATATTCCAAAATCAAATCCAGCGTAAGCCGGCGGCGAAAGTAATGGTAAATCAGCCCCCAGAAGTTGTAGGATACTACCGCCGCCACGACCACGTAGAGCTGCATCAAAGGAGCTTCTTTAAATTGGAGGAAGGCTAAGATCGAAGTGCCGAAGATGATGGACAGGGCCAAGTAATGGGCGATTGGGTAAAACTTCCTCATCAAATTACCCCTCCCGTCCGAGCCAGCGAAACTATCACCATCAAAAGCCCCAGAATTGCCATGTGGCCAATATTCTCAGCCGTTCGCCGCCACTCCTCCGCATTCAACCCCCCGCGAAGCATATAAACCTGATCTAAAGCAAAGAGACCTAAAAGAAGGAAGCCAAAACCCAACGGAACCCCTTTTGGAGTCACGGTCGGGTTAAAGGTGCGAACAACCTGTTCCAGAGGGGTAATTTTAGCCTGGGTAAGTTCTACCACCCGCGGCTCGCCGCCTTTTTCGGTCGGGCCTTCAACTGCCAACGGCTGTGCCGCCGGAGCCTTAGCTCCCGCCGTTCCTCCCGAGGGCTTACTTGCTGTTCCTCCCGTAGATCCGACCGCCGTTGAAGCTCCCAAAGGCGTGCCAAGCATCTGAACGACCAACGTAGTCTCCTCACCCAGAAGGGTCCCGTTCACTGCGACCATCCCAATATCTTTATAGTTGGCATTAACGATATTGGCGCGGTGGGAGGGGGAATTCATCCAAGCTATCACTACCGCCGAAGAGGTGTCGAAATCCTTCGCCAAATTCTCCCCCGCGTACTTGTAGTTGTAACCCGCTTGCAGAATGAATTGCCAAGGAGTCGTGGAACCGTCCGGCGCATAGTGGGCCCAGTAATTTTTGGCGAACATGTCTTGGGCTTTCTTCAGCGCCGCCTGCTCCAGTTTGTAGTTGCGCTGCAAGATCGGTAAGCCTGCCTTGCTTCGCTCCTGATTAACCAACTGGTAAAGCTCGCTCGTAGCGATATTGGTGGCAAACCCTAAAATTCGGGGGGACATCCGGTACAGGTAGACTTGGGAGAACAACAAAACTAAGACGTAGAGGAAAAGTGCCGAATTCTTGAGCAGCCGCGCCCGAGTACTAGGATCGGGGTAAGGCAAAATGTAGCACGCGTTTTTCACGCAAAAGTGGATAAACCTTCGGCCGGCGTTCTTGATCATTTCAACTCCCATTGTATACTATAGGACTCGACAACGCAAAGGACCCGCTCCCATTCAATCTTAGCAAGATCCCCTTAAAAAGATGAAGGCCCGCTGTCTCGAAGACTTTGCGGGCCGTTGTGGGGTTTGTGGGGTTCACTGACGCCGCGATCTTCGTAAAGCAAAAACCGCGATTGCGGTGAACCCTCCGATCACCACCAACCAAGGACCGATGGTAGTGATCACGACCCCGGACTGTAAAAGTCCGGAGTTCAGAAAATCAATGATGCCCATCGGGCCTCCTTTTCTTTAAGGTTACTCTTACTATACCACACTATGGGGCATAAATCAAGCCCTTTTACTGGACCGGGATAAGTAAAATTTAACCAGGAATAACCCAACAGAGATCCCCAAAAGATCGAAGCCAAGATCCTCAACCTTCCCCGAACGAGTCGGCACCAGCATCTGATGCAGCTCATCGCTGACTGCGTAAAAGAACGCCAGCGACCCCGCCCCCAGCCCCAACTCCCAAAACTTCCAGTTGGCGCCGAAGCTTCCGCGAACCGCCCGGAAAAGAAGGGCAGAGAGAACAGCAT
>CAZEID010000010.1:0-7422 GCA_964512075.1 uncultured Candidatus Saccharibacteria bacterium
TATAGTATACTAATATACTGTAATAGACCAGTTGCACCCTCAGTATTAAATGTGATATAGCGTATACGTAGATGTTTTTAAGGAGGTGATTTAACTTGCCAAAGGTTTCTTCGAAACAAGTCAAGGGAGAGGATCGGTTGGTCCAGAAGTTTTGGGACGATATTAATTCCATTTCCCCCGCGGAGAGGATGACATATTTTGACCATTTGCTGACGCCAACCGAGGTGCTGATGCTGGCAAAGCGGGCGGCGATCTTCAAGGACCTAATCAACAAACGCTCCTATGTGGAAATCTCCGGAGAGTACGGAGTCGGGGTGAACACCATTAGCCGGCTTTCCAACACCCTGCACCAGGCCGATCCGGATTTCATCGTGATCCTAACCAAACTGGCAGCGAAAGAGGAGAGGAAAGGCTGGTTCTGAAAGCGCTGGCGCGCAGGTAAAATGTAGAAGTTACACTCCTGTCCCCTTTATGATTTTCACTTTCTCTGGATTTTACATGCACATCAGCGGAGGCTGATGCCGTAAAGATTGGCCGGAGCGTTGGGGGAAATTGAGGTGAGCACAATTACTTGGGTCAAATCCGTGGAGGAGAGGGCGATTCTCTCCCCTAGCGTTCCCTTGAAGATTTCCCTTCGGTTGGTCCCGTCCAGGTCCATAATTGAGACCGCTTCCCCTTCGATCAAGACAAAGTTTTGGGAGTTTGCCAGCCAAAGGATTTTAAGATCTTTGCTGGTAGTTTCAAGGATTTTTCGGTTGGTTTCCTCGCCTACCGGCAGCGGATCGGTGAAGTTGGCGACCCAGAACTGCCGTTTCCCTCCTTCGGTTTTTTCGTAAAGGAACTTTCGTTCGTCCGGCGACCAGAGGTTCTCTGCTGCTAGAGCCAGATCTTTAAGCTCTTCGGGTACTTTGAGATCTCTGATGGCTCCCGCTCGTTGGGTTTGGCTTTGGGTTAGCCACTCGGCTTGCAGTCGGGCGGGGTCTGTCACGACGGTGGGGCTCGCCGCCGCGGCTATTTTAAAGTAAATTCCCTTCTTGCCAGCGATAAGGAGAATTTGATCCTCATTCGGCGAGAAAGCCATTTTGGTGACCTTGCTGAAGGGAAAATCGCTCGGTTCGGTTGCGATCTCCTGAGGGCGGGTGCGGAGGAAGCCGAGGAATTGGCTGTTCAGCGCGAGGATGAAAAGCTTTTTGTCCGAGAGGAAAGCGGCTTTGGCTCCGGAGGGGGCAAGAGTAACCAAGCGGGCGCCGCTTTGCGTGATCGCGGTAAGAGAGGGGGAGACCGGGGGCAAGAGCGCGGTGACATTCGTGACTAATTCCTCTTTGACCTCCACGTCTTTCTCCCAGGGCAAAAAACCCTCTTTTTCGATTTTAAGGTGATAAGTACCGGGTTTAAGGCCGGAGATCGTGGAGTCGGTCGCGGCTCTCAGTTCTCCGTCCAATAGGACCCGGGCGCCGTCCGGAATGGATTTAGCTAGAATCATGCCGGTTTTGGCGAGGGAGCCGCCCCTCAAGTCCAGTCGGACTCCTTGGGCGTAGAGAACCACTCCCGCCGTGACGAGGGCGAGGAAGGCCAGCAGGCTAATTATTGACCAAAGCGAGTTACGATTCACCGAGCTTCATTATAAATGATTTTCTCGACCCTCCGGCGGGATATAATGATGGCACGGTGGTGGATTTTGCGCTTCCAGTTTTGGTTTTTTCGACAATTTTTGAGCGGTTGAATATTTTCCTCCCGGGACTGGACTTTTCTTTGAAACTCTCTTTGGTTCTCCTACCAATTGTTGGCCTGGCTCTCCTCTTGAAGAGGCGCTTGGTTTTCAATCCGACTTTTCTCTTCCCGTTCCTCGCGGCGGTTCTGGGGGTGGAGATTCTATCCATAGTTTTCTCCTTCCATCCTTTCCAGAGCTTCCAGGTAGTAGTTTTCCACCTCCTGATGGTCGGACTCTTCTACCTGATCGTTTGGGTTCAACCTTCGAGGTTAAAGAGTGATAACCGCGGAGGTTTGGGTGCTTTGATCTGGGCGTGGGGGGTTGCGGCGGCGGTAGTTTCTTTGCTTGGAATCTGGCAGTTTAGCCGTTACCTTTTTGCTTGGGATCCGACGCTGTTCTTTGAACGCTGGTTCCCGGCCAAAACCCTTCCCGTGGATAACTTTCTCCAATCTTTTTATGGTTTGATCAGTTGGCAAGTCCAGGAGAAGCTTGGGATTCCTGATACGATTCTGCGCCCCCCTTCCACGTTTATCGACGTTTCGACGGGAGCGTCATTTGTGGGAGTTTTCCTGGTTTTGGGATTGAGCCGGTTTTTAAGCTTCCGGAGGGAGGATCGGCGGCGCTTATGGATGGGTTCCTTGCTGATTTTCTCGATGATTTATTTCGCTTTAGCGATCTCTCGGAGTGCCACCTTCGGTCTGGTGGTAGGATTAGCAACCTTTTCCTACCTGATTCTGAAGGATCGAGTTCGGAGAGGGGTTGAACCCCTAATTCTAATTCTGGCGGGCCTGGCGGTGATAGCGGGGGTGGTATTTACCACTAATAGTCAGGAGCGGCTAAGCTCCGCGCTGAAGCGGGTAGAATATGTCAGAGCGGCAGTGGAGATGGTAAAGCGTAATCCGCTTCTGGGGGTGGGGGCGGGGAACTTTGAGAATTACTATCGAGCAGTTGTTAAGCCGGGTGCCCCGGCGGGCTATCCCCATTCGATTCTTTTAGCATGGTTGGGGGAGTTGGGGATCTTGGGCTTTGCGGCTAATCTTTCGCTGGCGGCGGTTCTAGTTTCCTTTCTTTATCGCCTTTTCAATAAACTAAAGCGGAAAAACCCTTGGCGGTGGGAGCTCGCCGGGCTTTTAAGTGCCTACCTGGCTCTGCTCGCCGCGAATGTTTTCCATGCTCATTATGGTTTAGAGTTCACGTGGGTGCTGATGGGCTTAGCGGTGGCCGGTTATTATGCGGCTAAGTCGGAGTTAGAAAGCCAGAGGCCAGAGAAATTGGATGTTTTGGGGGTGAAAGTTGACGACGTGACGATGAGTGAGGCGGTGGAACGGATTAAAGGCTTCTTCAAGGCCGGCCGGAAAGCCTATGTGGTTACGCCAAATCCGGAGATAGTTATAGCCTCACACAAGGATAAAGAATTTACTCAGGTGCTGAATCAAGCTGACCTGTCCGTACCGGATGGGATTGGTCTGGTCTGGGCTTCTCGGATCTGGGGAACGCCGTTAGAAGAGCGGGTTTCGGGGACTGATCTTTTTGAGGAGCTGTGCGCCGAAGCCGCGCGGCGAGGCGGGCGCGTCGCATTCTTGGAAGGTCCGGAAGGATTGCGTTCTGGTTCCCACGCGGCGACGATTCTTCAAAAGAAGTACCCCAAACTGAATGTAGTAGGAACACTAGTAATTTCCTTCGAAGAGGAGTCTAGGGCGATTTCGGCGCTTCAAAAAGCCAGCCGGGGCCAGGAGATTGACTTGCTGTTCGTGGCCTATGGGCACGGGAGACAAGAGCGCTGGATTGCCCATAACCTTATGAGGATTCCAGTCAAGGTGGCCATGGGGGTGGGAGGGGCGTTGGACTTCACTGCTGGTGAGCAGCGCCGCGCCCCCAAACTAATGCGGCGATTGGGCTTGGAGTGGCTCTACCGCCTCTTTCGCCAACCTTGGCGCATCAAGCGCCAGCTCACCCTCTTACCCTTCATCTTTTTAACATTTAAAGAGTCGTTTAAGAGAATTTAGAGTTAGTTACAGTATATTAGTATACTATCAGAAGGCTACGGCGATTGTTGTGGTCTGTAGATCAGGAACTGTCAACTCTGGGTCTGGTAGAGTCTTTGGTATTCTTCAAGCATTCGGCGGGTGTGAAACTGCCTACCGCAGGATCGAAGGGCCTCTTTGATGGTTCCTAGCCATTCTTTGCGGCGGTCGTAGAAAGTGGGAACAATCTCTTCTTCAAGCAGGCGATAGAGATTCTCGGCCGAGGGAGGGTCAATCTCCCAACCATTTTTGCCGTTAAATCCTTCTAGCCACCAACCGTCGGGGGTGGAAGCGTTTAATGCCCCGTTAAAAACCGCCTTCATTCCGCTGGTGCCGCTCGCTTCCCAGCCGGGAACGGGAGTGTTGAGCCAAACGTCGGCTGCGGCCATTAAACTATGCGCTAGCGTAACATTATAGTTGGGGAAGTAGATTAAGTGGCCTTCCAGCTGGGGATCCCGACTTGCCGCCAGCACCCTCTGAACGTACTCCCGGCCTTGGGGATCTTCGGGGTGGGCTTTGCCGGCCATCAATAAATAGACCGGTTTTTCAGGATTGGTGAGAATCCTTGCCAAGCGATTCAAATCAGTTATCAGGAGGGTCGGTTGTTTGTACTCGGTGAACCGACGGGCCCAGCTGAGCACCAGCGCTTTTGGATCGAATCTCCGCTTGTCGTAGGCAAGGTGGGCGAGGGTTTCGCCAGCCGAGCGCTTCGCCCAAAACTTGGCCTCTTCGAGCTCTTTATCGGGAGTGTTTTCGTTGATATTCCGGAGTTCCTTGGCCACCCAGCGGGGAGCATAGACGGCGTTGGTGACGGAGCGGAGGGGCAGTTCCCCGACGAATTCCCAGAGCTTTTGCGACACCTCAAGGTGCTTCCGACTCACCGCGTTAATCGCGCGGGCGTGGCGCATCGCAAAAACGGTCAGGGAAAAAACCTCTTGGCCGTTCCAGTTTCTCTTCCCCAAGTCCCAGATCTCTTGGGGATCTACCCCCAGTCCGCCGAAAAGCGCATTCAGCGCGAAGGAGAGTTCTTCCCGGTCAAACTTACTCTCTGCTCCGGCCACCGGAGTGTGGGTGGTGAAAATCGTTTCGGCTTTTACTTTTTCGCGAGCTTCTTTCAGAGGTAGCCCTTCTTCTAGTTTTTCCCGCAATCGTTCCATGATGTTGAAAGTGCCGTGGTCGTCGTTGATATGCCAGACCTCAATTGGCAGTCCCAGTTTGCGGGCCGCCCGGACGCTGCCGATTCCTAGGACTAAATCGTCAATCAGGTGTGGTGCCCAGACCTTCTCGTAGAGCCGGTCGGTAATCCTCCGGTCTTCCGGGGAATTTTCGGGAGTGTCCGCGTCGAGGAGGTAAAGACTGGTTGTTCCTCCGTTGGTGGCAAATTGGCGGCTGTCAACTTCTTTCCGCCAGATTTTAAGGGTGATTTCATGGTCGGTCAGCGGAACCCGGACGATTTCGCCGGTGTCTTCTAAGCCCGCGCGGAGGGGGTCGATCTGGTCGTAAAACTCTGTCTGCTTCCCTTGGGGATCAATCTTTTGCTGGAAAAACCCCTCCCGGTAGAAAACGCTGATTCCGCAGAGGGGAAAGCGGCTTTCGGCGGCCTGGTAAAGCATATCCGCCGCCAAAATTCCCAATCCGCCGGCGTAGGTCGGCAGATCGTCGGAAAGAGCGAACTCGCTGGAGATGTAAGCGACCTTGGGAACCACGGAGTTATTATGGCAAAAATTAGGGGAAGTGGTTGACGAGGTCGGATTCTACAGTATATTAGTATACTATAACAAACAGGCGGATTTTCTTTTATTTTATGGTTTGAGTTAGGGTTATTAGAGTTAGTAGTTCTGAGACTCTAGAACCTAAGGTTTTTTAGAACCCGGCCGGAACCTCTCGCCAGAAGAATTTCGGCCGGCCGAGGAGAGATTTCAGGAGGACGTAATGTTTGCCGGTCAGCTCGATCGCTTCGGCCGGGGTAGACTGGTTGTCGGCCCCGCTAAGGTTGCGCTGGAGGGAGAGGGTGTCTTTCAGGGAGATCAGCGCTCCTTCCACCACCAGTTGGCGGGTGACCTCGGTCGGGGAGGACTTGTCGTAAGCGGTGTTGATTCTTCCTTCGGCGATATAGATTCCGCCGGCAAAGTCATCGGCCGGTCCCCCTCCCGCAAAGTCTTTCGAGAAATTGATGTCTCCCGAAACAATGAAGGCCAGGGTCCCGTTGGCGGGGGTCCGGATTTCGGCACCGATCGTCAGGTTCCCGTTGACGAAGATCAGAATATTCGTCCCCCCGGCTTGGTTGAAGACCCCGTTGACGGTCTTGTTCCCGTTGATCACCCAAGCCCCCGAGGAGTTGGGGAGAGTGGGACCGGTGTAGGTCGCGGCCTTCCCTTCGCCGAACCGCTTCCAGAGATCAGCATAGGAGGGCGCTTGGATCGGGGTATTCTGGGTCAAGTTGAAGTTTCGCTCCGGGTAAAATTGGGCAATCCAGTTCTCCTGGGAAGTTCCCGTCACGGATCCCCGGGCGCTGATCAGCCAGCGGGCGTTGAATTGGCCGGCCGGCGCGGTCCGCAGGGAGACCAGAAGGATAAACAACGCAAAAAAGAGCCCATCTCTAAAGAAATGGGCTCTGGTGAGCGGATCTGAAACTGTTTCAGGGCTCCATCATCCAGGTTATCTTCCAGGCTACAAGCGCGTAGTCGGGAGGAGGAGGAAACCCTTGTCCGGTTCGCAGCGCTTCTTGAAGAGCGGTGTGGAACTCAACCTGACCGTTGATCAGGTCGGTCAAAGCCCACTGATCGCCTGCGCTTAGATCAGACCAGATGAAGTCGAAGCTCATCTGCCTTGATCCACTTTGCGCGGCCGAGAACTGCTCCAAGACTGCCAGAAAGTCCTCTGCTTGATAGAAGCGGCAGGTGCCCCCGCTCCCGGCAAAGGTGCAGGCACCGATCCCCAAGTTGGATCCGTCAAGCCTTTCTCCACCAAGCACAACCGGATAGATGTGAATTGTGCCGCTGGTGTCGTAGAATCCCACCTGGATTCTTAGGGCGCTGGTGGGGAAGATAGGATCGGTGAAACCCTCCACGCCGACCAGACAACCTGTGGCACCAAAGATGTTGAAGAAGCCGCTCTGGTAGTTCCCGCTAAAGACCAGACCAGTTGGCAACCCTTTCCCATCCGGACCTCGCGGGAAGTCCCAATTTGGTCGGTCGGGATCAGCCTCAAGCGGCTGGTAACCAAAGCCGCACTCCCAGTAAAGCGGAGCTTCCGTCGGTGTGGGAGTGGGAACCTCCGTCGGCACCGCCGTCGGCTCCGGAGTCGGGGAGGGAATCGCGGTGGGTTCGACAAGCTCACCACCTTCGGTCGGCGTCGCCGTAGGAACAGCGGTGACCGGCGGAACTGTTCCCGTACAGGCCGTCAGTGCAAGAGCAAGAACCAGTGCAAGAACCAGCTTGGCGTTCATCTCGGTCTCCTTTCCCCTTAGGGATGCGATTTTTAGTTGTACCTATAGTATAGCAGAAGAACTGTAATAACAAAGAAAAGCCGATCCCTCTAAGATCCAGGATCGGCTAACGTGCTAGTGCGGCATCAGAAACAGATCATCTCCAACCAGGATGGCGAACGGAACCCACCCGGAGGGAGAATCGATTTGGAACCAAACCAGCTGGTCCGCGCAGAACGGGCCGGCGGTGAGTCGATAGC
>CAZEID010000011.1:0-36311 GCA_964512075.1 uncultured Candidatus Saccharibacteria bacterium
GGAGAAAACGTGGGCGGCGGCGGGGGCGTAGTGTCGCCTTGATTTTCTCCTCGACTTCCAGTTAAAAGGGCCCAGAAGTCTCCAATGTAAGTTAGTCCGTTGATCCCGGCGTAGTAGATCAGGGCAACAATGGCCACCAAAACTCCCAAGATTTTTAGGAGCCGGGAAAGGTCGTTTTTCTCCTCTCGGCTGAGATTTTTCCAGCTTTGACTGAGTTTGATTTTTCTGCGGCGGATTGAGTATCTCGATCGATACATTGTGAGCGATAGCGAACAATGCTAGGTTTCAGTCCTTTCTGAACCGTCCATTTGAGCGATAGCGAACAATGCTAGGTTTCAGTCCTTTCTGAACCGTCCATTAATGGAGCCGGAGGTGGGATTCGAACCCACGACCCCCTGTTTACGAAACAGGTGCTCTCCCGCTGAAGCTACTCCGGCTCGGGACGGCGACTTTCCGACTACTAAACTATTATAACCTAGCGAGGAGAGCGGCTCCGATGGCGCCGGCGGGGGGGCCCAGGGCGGAGCGGAGAATGGGGGTGGACTTGCTAGAAGGATTCCGGATGAACCGGGCGGCGGTTTCCTGGGTCTCTCGGATGAAGAAGTTAGATGCTTCGGCGATTCCTCCTCCCAAGACCACGGCTTCGGGGTCCAGAAGATTAACCAAATTGGCTACAACAATCCCCAGGTTTTTTCCGAAATCTCGAAAAATCTGGTTGGCCTTCCGATCCCCCGCGGCGGCCCTTTCCCTTAGGATCTGGGGGTTCTCTCCGATTCGCTGGAAGAATTTTGCGGAAGCAAACTCTTCGGCCTCTTTTTTATTGGGGAGATCAATAATTTCGTGCCCAACCTCGCCGGCCGCGCCTTTCCCGGCGTAGAGGGTCCGGTTTAGGTAGAGGCCTCCCCCGAGGCCGCTCCCGAGGGTTAGACCAATAAAGTTTTGGAGCCCTTGCGCGGCTCCGAGTTGAGCCTCCGCGTAAGTGAAGGCTTTGGCGTCATTAATTAGGACGGCAGGAACGCCAAAAATTCTCTCTATCTCTGGCTGAAGTTTCCAGTCTTTCAAGGCGGGGAAGTTGGGGACGTATTCAAGGATTCCCTGGTGGATAGTCCCGGGAACGCCTACTCCGACTTTTTGGGCCGGCGGAAGTTTCTTAATTTCGTTGGCGATTTCTTGGATAATTTTTTGAAGAGTCCCGCGGGTTCGGGGGAGAATTTTGAACTCGTTCTCCCGGGCCCGCCGGTCATTCTGAAGGAGAACGTAGCGAACTTTGCTGGCCCCAATATCAATTCCCAAGGTGGTCACGGTTGTGGAGCGAGGGACGGGATTTGAACCCGCGACTTCCTCCTTGGGAAGGAGGCGTTCTGCCGCTGAACTACCCTCGCCTGCCCTTCGACGGTACTTAGGAAAACCTGCGCCTGCTGAAGGGTGGCGGTCCCGACCGGATTTGAACCGGCGATCTTCTCGTTGACAACGAGACGTGTTAGACCAGGCTACACCACGGGACCGGGAGCCTCGCGAAAGGTACCGGGTGCTAGGGCGCCAACCGGCGGCCGTCCACCCCGGGACCTCTTCTAAAGTTTACCACACTAGTTTCGCGGAAACTGTTAAATTAATCCTGTAATGGAACCGACCAAACTCTCCAATTCCGCGATCGCCCGAATGCTAAGGGAAATTGCGGCCGCTTACGAGATTAAGGGTGAGAATTGGTTTAGGACGCGGGCTTACGAGGCGGCGGCGGACTCGATTGAACATGCTACTTCCGAAGTCAAGGATCTGTGGGAGGAGGGGCGGCTTGATGATCTACCAGGGGTTGGAAAGAATATCGCCGCTTATTTGGACGAATATTTTCGGACGGGGAAGGTGAAGCATTTCGAGGAAGTTAAGAAGGGACTTCCTCCTGGGATGTTTGCCATTTTCGGGTTGGAGGGAGTGGGGCCGAAGCGGGCTTACCGGTTGGCGGAAGAGTTGAAGGTTCGGACGGTGGAAGATCTCCATCAGGCTGCTCGCGAAGGCAGAATTGAGAAGCTGGAAGGTTTTGGTCAGCGAAGCCAGGAGCGGATTCTTAAAGCGATTGAGTCTCGAGAGCAGCGCGAGGAGAGGATTCTTCTGCCCATTGCGAGTTCGATCGCTGAGCGTCTAATTGAGCAGATCCAGCGCTTGCCGGGAGTGATCCGGGCAGACCCGCTCGGATCTCTTCGTCGGATGGTTTCGACCGTTGGGGATATCGATATCGGAATTGCCACGACCGCGCCGCGCGCGGTAGTAGAATCTTTTACTTCCCTTCCTGATGTAGCGCGAGTCGTTGGTGCTGGTGGAGCCAAAGCAACGGTAGTGCTAAAGACGGGTCGTCAGGTGGATATTCGCGTCCACGATCCTCGGAGTTATGGTTCCCTGCTGCAATATTTCACTGGTTCGAAGGCGCATAATATTCATACTCGAAAGATTGCCAACCGCCGAGGTTTTTCCCTTTCGGAGTATGGGATTAAGCCGTACCGCGGGGGGAAGATCGTTGGGGACTACCTGCCGGTGGAGACGGAGGAGGAATTTTACCGACTTTTAGGATTGCCGTGGATTCCGCCAGAGTTGCGGGAGGATACGGGGGAGATTGAGGCCGCCCAGCAGGGGAGGTTGCCAAAGCTAGTCGAACTGGGAGATATCCGGGGGGAAGTGCATGTTCACACGCTCCACTCGGACGGGGAGGAAACCACCGCTGACATGATTGAGGAGGCGATTAGATTGGGGCGCCGATATGTCGGAATTTCCGACCATGCTCCCTCGGTCGCAACACGGGGATTCACTGAGGCGAAGGCGGAGATTCTGCGGCGGAAACGGGAGATTGAGGAACTGCGGAAGAGATTTTCCGGGAGAATTGAAATATTCTTTGGCGCGGAGGTTAATATTGATGCGCAAGCGAGAATGGCACTTCCGGACGAATTACTTAAACTCTACGAGTACACAATTGGTGCAATTCATACTTCATTTGATCAGTCCAAAGAGGAGATTACTTCCCGTCTCCTCGCCGCGCTGGAGAATCCTTACGTGAATTTGCTGGGTCATCCGACGGGCCGACTACTGGGGGAGCGGGAAGCTTACGAGGCGGATTGGGAAAGGATTTTTGCGGCGGCGGAGGGGTTTTGTAAGCCTTTGGAGATCAATGCTTATCCCTCCCGGTTGGACCTTCCCGATGACCTGGTTCGGGCGGCTCGGAAGCGGAAAATAAAGTTCGTGATTGGTACCGACGCGCATCGCTTTGAGCACTACCGCAACCTCCGGTTTGGAGTAGCGGTGGCTCGGCGAGGTTGGTGCGAAAGGGAGGACATTCTCAATACGGCTGCGGCTTCAGACTTTGTTAAACTGTTTAAGATAAGACGCTAAGGGGGTGATTTAATTGTCGACGATTTATTACATCATTGGTCTGCTTGTCCTAGCAGGGCTTTATCTTTTCTGGCTCTACAATTCTCTAGTGCGGGCCAAAACTAAAGTGGAAGAGGCTTGGAGTCAAGTTGACGTTCAGCTCAAAAGGCGAATCGATCTGATTCCAAATTTAGTGGAGGTGGTCAAGGGTTACGCCAAGCACGAGAAGGGTCTCTTCGAGAATGTCACCAAAGCCCGCTCAGCGCTCTTGGCGGCAAGAACCGTCAAGGAGTCGGAGGAGGCGGACAATCTTCTGGCGGGTGCGCTGAAGTCGCTTTTTGCGGTGGCGGAGAACTATCCGGAGTTGAAGGCCTCGGAAAACTTCCGAGAGCTGCAGGCCGGACTGGCAGATACCGAAGACAAAGTTGCTTACGCTCGCCAGTTCTACAATGCCAATGTTCGGGACTTCAACATTCTAATCAAGTCTTTTCCGAACGTGCTTCTGGCTTCGATTCTGGGATTTAAAGCGGCGGAGTTCTTCGAGGCGGAGGCGGAAGAGCGCGAGAAGCCCGCGGTCAAGTTCTAGTTCTTTACCCACCTTTACCCTCAATTGGCCAGCTCGGCTCCCGCCGAACCTGGTAATTTTGGATATTCCAAAATTGTGCTAACTTTTAAGAGATGGCCAGGTCTGCGAGGTTGGATATTAGTTATATTGCGAAACTAGCCCGATTGAAACTTACCCCGGAGGAGGAAGCGGATTTTTCTCGACAGCTCGCGGATGTTTTGAGGCACGTCGAAAAGTTGGAAGAGCTTGACCTCAAAGGGGTTTCCCCGACTTTCCAAACCACCGGGGCGACGGACGCGGTTCGTCCGGATCGGGTCGATTTAGAGCGGGGACTTGCCCAGAAGGAGGCGCTGGCCGGTACGGCTTACTCTCGCCGCGGCTTTTTCCGGGTTCCCAAGATTCTATGATCGAGATTACGAACCTTTCGCTTAAACAGTTGTCTCAAGGAGTGGCTACCGGAGAATTTAGTGCGGTAGAGGTCCTGCAGGCGTTTCTGAAGAAAATCGCCGAAAAAGAAAGGCGACTAAATGCTTTCATTACTGTTAACAGTGAGGGAGCATTAAAGGCTGCGCAGGCCATTAAGCGGGGCGGGAAGGGAAAGCTTCTCGGAGTACCCCTCGCGATCAAGGACAACATTTCCACCAAAGGGTTGCGAACGACCGCGGGATCTAAAATCATCGAGAATTACATTCCGCCTTACAACGCGACAGTAATTGAGAAAGTTTTGCGCGAGGGCGCCATTATTCTGGGTAAGACCAACCTGGACGAGTTTGCCATGGGTTCCTCTACCGAAAATTCGGCTTATGGGGTGACTAAGAATCCCGCGGATCTAACCCGGGTCCCCGGCGGTTCCTCCGGAGGTTCTGCCGCGGCGGTGGCTGCGGGAATGGCCCCCGCCGCGCTGGGAACGGATACGGGGGGCTCGATCCGTCAGCCGGCAGCGTTCTGCGGGGTGGTGGGCTTTCGCCCCACCTATGGAGCGGTTTCCCGTTACGGAGTAATTGCTTTAACCTCTTCCTTGGATCAAGTTGGACCGCTAACTCGGACCGTGGCGGACGCCCGCTACCTTTTTGAGATCATTCGGGGGAAAGATCCTTACGATGCGACGACGGTTAATGTCCCTTCTCCCGCGACCAAGAAGGGAAAGTTACGGGTGGGATTGCCGCAGGAGTATTTTTCAGGCAAAGGTTTGGATCCCCGCGTTGGCGCTCGGGTTCAAGAAGCCGCCCAGTATTTGGTGGAGCGGGGGATGGTCGTAGAGGAGATTTCTCTTCCTCACACGGAATATGGTCTTCCCGTTTACTACATTCTCACTCCTTCTGAAGCTTCGGCGAATCTTGCCCGCTTTGACGGGGTGCGGTTTGGCCACCAAGCGGTGGCGGAGAGTCTGGAGGCCTTTTACCTTCGGTCGCGAGGAGAAGGGTTCGGGGCCGAGCCTAAGCGGCGGATTATTTTGGGTACGTTTGCCCTTTCCTCTGGGTACGCCGAGCAGTACTACCTGCGGGCAGCTCGGGCCCGAACCTTGATTGGAGACGATTTTCGGAAAGCCTTTCAGAAAGTGGATCTAATCCTGGCTCCGGTAACGCCGACCACCGCTTTCAAGATTGGGGAGAAGAAGGATCCGCTCTCCATGTACCTTTCCGACATCTTCACAATTCCTGCCAACCTGGCGGGATTGCCGGGAATCTCCGTTCCGGTGGGAACTTTGGCAGGATTGCCCGTGGGGGTTCAGCTGATTGGGCCCCAGTTCTCGGAGGAACGACTCTTCGCGGTAGGAGAATTGCTGGAAGAAAACCGCTGGTCCTGATGCAGAGCAGCTCAAGATGAGTATTTTGGGGAGAATTTTTGGAAAGAAGGAAAGTCAGCGCGGCCGCGCCACCATGGGGGCGCTGAAGCCATTTGACAAGCAGAGGATTCGGGAAGAGTGGGGAAGGATTGCGCAACTAGCCCAAACCGCGCGCCCTAGTGCTTATAAGGAAGCGGTGATCGCCGCCGATAAATTGCTGGACTATGCTCTTGGGCAAATTGCTTCCGGAGAAACATTGGGAGAGCGGTTAAAGAATGCCGATGCCGCCTTTCCGCGGAGCGTTTACCAAGGTCTTTGGGATGCGCATAAGATGCGAAACGCTTTGGTTCACGAAACCGATTTTGATCTGCCCGTCCTAGTGGCGAAGGAGCTGTTGGAAAAGTTCCGCCAGGGATTTACGGCTTTGGGAGTGGATTTATGACGAGCTACGAACCGGTAATCGGTCTAGAGGTTCATACTCAGGTAAAGACCCGGTCAAAGATGTTTTGCGACTGCCCGGCGACTGTTTTTGGTCGGGAGCCGAACACGGCAACTTGCCCAGTTTGCTTGGGCCTGCCGGGGGCCTTGCCCGTGCCGAACGCCGTTGCAATTGAGAAAACAGTGGTGCTGGCCAAAGCCTTGGGGTGCCAACTGGCAACCTTCTCCCAGTTTGAGCGAAAAAATTACTTTTATCCCGATCTGCCCAAGGGCTTTCAAATCAGTCAATACGCGGGTCCAGTGGGAAGAGAAGGGAAGCTGGCGGGAATCAATATTACCCGGGTCCATCTGGAGGAGGATACCGGCCGGCTTCTGCACGAGCCGACCGAAACGCTGGTTGATTTTAATCGTTCCGGCATCCCGCTGATTGAAATCGTAACCGAGCCGGAATTCTCCGATCCGAAGGTGGTTTCCCAGTTCCTAAAGGAGTTGCGGAACCTGCTGGTTCATTTGGAAATCTCTACCGCCGACATGGAGAAAGGGTCCTTGCGGCTGGAGGCCAATATTTCCCTCCGGAAAGTGGGAGAGCGGGGTTTACCCCCTTACAAAGTAGAGTTGAAGAATATTAACTCCTTTGCCTTCTTGGAGGAGGCCCTAGGAGCGGAGATTGCTCGCCAGCAGAGACTGTTGGCAATGGGAGAGGTCGTGGTCCAAGAAACCCGCGGTTTTGATGAGAAACGCCGGTTGACTGTTTCCCAGCGGCGAAAGGAGGAAGCTTTTGACTACCGCTACTTCCCAGAGCCGGACCTTCCTCCTCTGACGGCGAAATCGCTGAAGAGCGCGGTTCGCATCAGAACGCCGGAGAGGATTCGGGAGGAGTATCGGGCTTTAGGTCTTCCGGAGAAGTACGGGGAGGTTTTTATCCGGGATCGGGAGCTGGCGACCATTTTTGAGGAGGTTCAGAAGGAGATTCCCGCCGAGGAGGCCGCAAATATTTTGGTGAATAAGCGTTTCGGGGACCCCAAGCGACTGGGGGCCCGCCGGATTTTGGAAGCGTTTCATTCCCGAAAGAGGCAGGTACTGATAACTGGGGAGGAACTTCAGTCGCTGGCCGAGAAAGTAGTGCTTGACAACCCGGCGGCAGTGAGCGATTATTCGGCGGGGAAAGCCGCAGCCTTGCAGTTCCTTTTGGGTCAATTAATGCGAGAAACCAAGGGGAGAATTTCCCCGGTGGAAGGGAAAGAGCTGCTCCGGAAAATTATTGATGCCCGAACTAAAGCTTCTTCCCAAAACTAGTTACGAGTTGGTCGAAGAGCAATCCCGATTAACGGCGCTGGCGCGCGAACTATCCGCCGAGCCGATTATTTCTCTCGACGTGGAGGGGACCAGTTTGGATCCGCATTCGGCTAAACTACTCCTTTTCCAATTGGCAACGCCCCAAAAAGCTTACCTCTTTGATGTTCGCCACCTAGACTTGCGCCCCCTGGGGGGAATTTTGGCTGACCAGAAAATCCTCAAATTGCTCCAGAATGCCAAGTTTGACTACGGGATGTTGAAAGCTAACTTTGGCTTAGAGATTGCCAACATTTTTGACACGATGTTGGCGGAGCGAGTTCTGACCTGCGGCCTTACTAAGATGGGGGATCTATCGTTGGCCACCTTGGCGAGCAAGTATCTTCAGGTGGAGCTCTCCAAGGAGATTCGGGAGAGCTTCGCCGGTCACTTCCGAAACTTCTTCTCGAAGAAGCAGCTTGAGTACGCCGCCGCGGATGTACTAGTTCTTTTTCCGATTTACACGGCCCAGAAGGAGAAGTTGGCAAGGGAGAGCTTGACCAAAATCGCTCAACTAGAGTTCGATTTGGTACCGGTGGTGGCCGAGATGGAGCTGCGGGGGTTTTTGATTGATGTCAAAAAATGGCGGGAAACGATCGCCGAGTACCGGCGGAAGGCCGAAGAGGTGGATCGAAAAATGCAGGAAGAATTGCGCCCCTACTCCAAAGCGACTCAGCGGGATCTCTTTGGAAACCACGCGCAGGTAGTGAATCTTAATTCTCCCACTCAAATTTTAGAGGCCTTTCGCCGCGTGGGATTGGATCTTCCTTCCACGGGGGAGGAAGTGTTGGTGCGCCACGACCACCCGTTGGCCAAACTGCTTTTGGAGTACCGGCAGTACGAAAAGATTATCAGCGCCTTCGGGGAGAATCTTCTTTCCAAGATTAATCCGAAAACGGGGCGGATTCACCCTGACTACATGCAAATCGGAGCGGATACCGGCCGCTTTGCTTGTTCCAATCCTAATCTGCAGCAAATTCCCGCGGAATCCCTCTTTCGCAGCTGTTTTATTGCTTCGCCGGGGCACAAGTTGATCGTAGCCGACTATTCCCAAATTGAGCTTCGGATTATGGCGGAATTTTCGGAGGATCCGGTTTTCTTAAAGGCTTTCGAGGAAGACCAGGATTTGCACGTGCTAACTGCCTCGCAGATGTTCGGGATTCCGCCGGAGCAGGTTACCAAGGAGCGGCGCTTTCAGGCTAAATCAATTAATTTTGGGCTGATGTACGGTCGGGGGGCGAGATCGCTTGCGGTCCAGCTAGGGGTTTCCGAGGAGGAAGCCCGGCGCTTGTTGGACAAATATTTTCACCAATACCAGCGGGTGAAGGCCTGGTTGGATCGAGTGGCGCGGGAATCAGTTCGGCGGGGTTATAGTCAAACCTTGGGGGGGCGGAAGCGCTACTTCGAGAAGATCAGTCCCGCTGATCCCAACTATGATCGGCAAGTTGCCTACATTGAGCGGCAGGGGAAGAACACGCCGATTCAAGGAACTTCCGCCGACATTACCAAACTTGCTCTGGTGGGGCTTTGGCGGCGCTTCAAGAAGGAGAAGCTCCGGGCGGTGCCGATCCATACTGTTCACGATGAAATTGTCGTGGAGGCCCCTCTTGAAGAAGCGGAGCAAACTGCTAAGATTGTAGAGGAGGAGATGATTCGAGCTGGAAAGGAGCTGCTCAAGAAAGTTCCGGTCAAGGTGGACGTGGTAATCTCCCAAGTCTGGGAGCATTAGCAAAGGTATCTTGACATTGCTAAAGATTGCGCTAGCCTAATTATGAAATGATTTGCGAAAACTGCGGGAAAAGACCAGCTGTTTTTCAGACCCACCAACTAATAGATGGGCGGCCAACGATTGTTTACCTCTGCGAAGTTTGCGCAGAAGAGCTCCAGTCGGGCGGGCGGCGGACTTCCTTTTTGGATCAATACGGTCGGGATATCACCGCTTTAGCGGAGCAGGGAAAACTAGATCCCGTGATTGGTCGGAAGACCGAAATTGATCGGGTGATCCACATCCTCTCCCGTCGAACCAAAAACAACCCCGTGCTGATCGGCGATCCGGGAGTCGGCAAAACTGCGATTGTGGAAGGTCTCGCCCAGCGGATTATCGATGGTTCGGTGCCGGAGACCCTCCGGGGCAAGCGGATTGTAGCGTTGGACTTGGCGCTGATGTTGGCGGGAGCTTCCCACCGCGGGGAGTTTGAGGAGCGCCTCAAGAAGTCGTTGGAAGAGGTGCGGCAGGCCAAGGGGGAAATTATCCTCTTTATTGATGAGTTGCATACGGTGGTGGGGGCGGGAGCGGCCCAAGGGGCAATCGACGCCTCCAATATGCTCAAGCCGGCCCTTGCCCGGGGAGAGTTGCAGTGTATCGGTGCGACTACTCTTGATGAATATCGCCGCTACGTTGAGAAGGACGGCGCTCTTGAGCGCCGGTTCCAGCCGGTGATGGTAGTGGAGCCCACTCGGGAAGAATCCCTGGAAATTTTACGGGGATTGCGGTCGCGCTACGAAGAACACCACCGCGTTCGGATTACTGAAGAAGCCTTGAAGCAGGCGGTGGAGTTATCCGATCGCTACATCGCGGACCGGTTTCTCCCCGACAAGGCGATTGATCTGCTGGATGAAGCTTGTGCGAAGAAGCGGTTGGAAAACATCGCGATGGCACCCGCGGGATTGAATAAGATTTCAGAGGAGCTGCAGCGTTTGCAGGATAAGCCTCGGAAGACCTTGGCGGAGATGGAGCGGATTGAGGAATTAACTGAGCACTACGGCAAAGAAGTGGCGGGATGGCGACGGCGGCGGATGGAAAGCATCCCGGAGGTCAGCGGTCAAGATATTGCTAAGGTGGTGGCGGCCATTACAGGAATTCCGGTAGAAGATTTAACTGAAGATGAGCGGGAGCGGCTGGCTAAGTTGGAGAAGCGGTTGCACGAGCGGATTGTGGGTCAGGAGGAGGCGGTGAGAGCGGTCGCGGCGGCCATTCGACGGGCGCGGGCGGGGTTGAAGGACGTCAATCGCCCCATCGGTTCGTTCATCTTTCTCGGTCCAACTGGCGTGGGTAAGACCGAGCTAGCGAAGGCCCTCGCCGAAGCCCTTTATGGTGACGAAAACTTAATGATTCGGCTCGATATGTCCGAATACGGCGAGCGGCACACGGTTTCCCGAATGATTGGCTCACCTCCCGGTTATGTTGGTTATGAAGAGGGAGGGCAATTAACCGAAGCGGTTCGGCGGAAGCCGTTCTCGGTAATTCTTCTCGACGAGATTGAGAAAGCCCACCCGGACGTCTTTAATATTCTTCTGCAGATTTTGGAAGATGGGCGCCTTACGGATGCTCACGGCAAGACGGTGGACTTCAAGAATACGGTACTAATCCTAACCTCCAATGTGGGAACTGCCGCGATTTCGGAGATGCGGGTTGGTTTCGGGGCCGAGAAGGAAAACCGCCGAAGCTACGAAGAGATTAAGAATGAGCTGCTTTCTCAGTTGCAGAAGAGTTTTCGGCCGGAGTTCCTGAACCGGATTGACGAGATTGTCGTTTTCCACCCGTTAGACGAGGAGGATGTTCGGAAGATTGCGGAACTGCTGGTGGAGAAGAGTAGAAAGATAATGGCCTCTCGAGGAATTCGCTTGGAGGTGACGCCAAAAGCCATTAGTTTTCTGGCCAAGAAAGGCTTTGACCCGGATTTGGGCGCTCGGCCTCTCCGGCGGCTGATTCAGCGGGAGATCGAGGATCCAATCTCTAATGGGATTATCGCTGGCGAATACAAGGAAGGAAGCACCGTTGTGGTGGACCTGGTGGGGGGTAAATTGACCTTCCAATTGTTGAAGAAGCGGGTAAGTCTTAAAGTCTGATGGAGGAGAAAGAAGCTTCCCCGATCCCGAATTTTCGGCCGGGGGATACTCTCAAGGTGTTTTACAAAGTTCGGGAGGAGGGGAAAGAGCGGGTTCAACCGTTCGAGGGAATTTTAATTGCCCAAAAAGGGGCGGGGATTTCTCGGACGATTACGATTCGCAAGATCGCTTCGCTGGGGATCGGGGTGGAGCGGATTTTTCCCCTGCACTCTCCCAACCTCACCAAAATCGAAGTGGTGAAGCGGGGGCGGGTTCGGCGAGCTAAATTGAACTACCTGCGGAAAAGTTCTTCTCTGCGAGTAAGCTCGGCTCAGTGACTAACCTCCGACCGTCTTTTTCCTTTGAGCATCGTCTTTGGGAGGTGGGCTTAAGCCGGGTGGCGGGAGTGGATGAAGTTGGCCGCGGGGCCTGGGCCGGGCCGCTCTTGGCCGCGGCGGTGATCTTTCCTCCCCAAATGCGCTTGCCGTTTCGGTTAGCGGATTCCAAACAGCTCTCCCCGGTTCAGCGGGAGGAGCTAGTTGGGGTGATTAAGGAAAAAGCCTTGGGTTGGGCTGTTTCTCAAGTGGAGGTTGATTTTATCGAAGAGCAAGGAATTTCGGCTGCGACGGTTCGGGCAATGCAGTCGGCTCTGGAGAACCTAGCCGAGCCGCCGGAGTTTGTCTTGGTGGATTACTTCCGGCTCTCCTCTTGGCCAGCGGAGAAGCAAAATCCTATTAAATTTGGCGACCGGCTTTCCAATTCGATTGCGGCCGCTTCGATTTTGGCAAAGGTGGCGCGAGATCAGCTGATGCGGGAATTGGGGAAGCAGTATCCGCAGTACGGATTTGAGGTTCACAAAGGTTACGGGACCCGCTTACACCGGCAACGGATTGAGGAACACGGGCTCTGCCAACTTCACCGGCGAAGCTTTATTCCGGAGGGATTGTTATAGTATATTAGTATACTGTAACGGGTGCCGATGACGATAAAGGAAGTTTGGGGTCGGCTCAAGATTAAGTTGGCAAGGGTTTCCCGGTCCCGAGAAGTTTCGAACTTGGGGAGTTACGGCGAAAAGTTGGCGAGCGAATTTCTTATGAAGAAAGGCTTCCGGCTGGTTGAAAAGAATTTTAGGACTCCCCGGTGGGGCGAGATTGATCTGGTGATGCGGGATGGGGACACGCTCGTTTTTGTGGAGGTTAAGACCCGGAGCGAATCCTCGGCGGTGGTCTACGGCGGTCCGTTAGGGGCAATCCACCCTCACAAGTTGGAAGCGCTAAAACGGGCGGCCCAGTTTTACCTCTCTTCTAAAAAACTGGATCGGGAGGCGGCGCGGATCGACGCGGTTTCGGTGGTGATTTCCCCGGAGACGGAGCCGGCGATTGAACACTTTCTTAATATCGCCTAGAATTAACCTTCGTCTGCTAAACTTATAAAAGGGATTTATGCCCCCGTAGCTTAGTGGGACGCGATCTTCTGCTCGCTACTCTCGTCTGTCGAGAGCTAGGTCGCATAACGACCGTCCTCTCGCAGAAGCGAGATAAAGTAGCGGCCTTGGATGTGATACCGCCGCGGGGGCCTGTAGCTTAGTGGTAAAGCAGCGGCCTTTTAAGCCGTTTACCAGGGTTCGATTCCCTGCAGGCCCACCAGTATCACTAATCTCGCCAAAGGCGAGATAAGCCGTTTACTAAGGAACACCGCAGGTGTGGTCGCGAGGAGCGACCGCTCAATTCCCTGCGGGGGTACCAGGCCCCGTCGTCTAGCGGTGCGGACACTGCCCCTTCAAGGCAGAAATACGGGTTCGACTCCCGTCGGGGCCACCAAGACACTTGCGTTAGTTTAATTTTCCTAGTATTCTTGGAGAAACCTTTCTACGTAGTGCTTTTGCGATCTTAGAAAGTGTTTCAGTCGAAGGATTGCGCTCACCGCGCTCGATGTAGCCGATGCAAGCTCGATTGAGACCGGATTCCAGCGCGACTTGTTCTTGGGTCATTCCGCGCTCTGATCTGATTGCCGTTATCTTTTTACCACATCTCTAATGTGGCTTATTCTCTACCCCCGGTCGACTTACCAGTGGTATACTTCCGGTGTGAAAATACAGAAGAAGGCAATTATCTTTGCGCTTATCGCTGGTTTGCTGGCTGTGCCACTTGTTATCTGGCTTTTGACGCGATCTCCGTTGAGTTTGGAACAGAAAGTAGGGCAGATGTTTATGCTTGGGTTTAACGGCATAAAACCTGATTACTACATAACCAAGGCTCTCAAACAGCGTAATTTTGGAGGTGTAATTCTCCTTGGCTACAACATCGAACAACCCAATCAACTAAAAGAATTAACTAGTGATCTAACCGGAATACCCGAAACCAAGCCTTTTATTGCAGTAGATCAAGAAGGAAACTTGGTTGCACGCGTGAAATTTGAGCCCACAGCAAAAGTTTCCCAATCGGATTTGAAGAATGGAGAGGAAGCATACGATACAGCCTTCAAGCGTGGGGCTTATCTGAAAGAGATGGGGATAAATCTAAACTTAGCACCAGTTGTGGATCTTGCTACTTCGGAAAGCGCGAACATTTGGAGCAGAGCTTTCCGAAAAGACCATGGAATATTTGGTGACGCAATGATTAGAGGTTGTAATGACGCTGGTATTTACTGCGTTGTAAAGCACTTCCCATCCTATGGAAATTTCTCCGGAGATGTTGAGAAAGAGATACCTCGGAAAGAACTAAGCGCTGGAGAGGTTGCTGTTTTTAAAGAGGCGTTGAAGAATGCGAAATTTCTAATGATCTCTCCTGTAATTGCTACAAACATCGACCCGGATAACCCCGCTCCAATTTCGGAAAAGGCAATTAAATTTATCAGGGAGAATCTCGGATTCAAAGGACTAATCATTACGGATGATGTGGAGATGGTTTCTATAAGATCCAATTACAATCCGGTCCAATTCGCAGCAGATGCGATTAAGGCGGGTGTGGACATGGTTCTGTTCTCTGGTAATCCCCAAGATGCCGCCGATGCTTACGATTTGGTAGTTGAGAAAGTTGAGAGTGGGGAAATATCAGGGAAAAGAATTAATGAGTCCGTTAAACGAATTCTCGGTTTAAAGAAGTCTCTATGAAAATTTCGGGAAGAATATTTAAAATTGCCGGAATAACCAGCTTAATAACGCTTGCTTTGGGAGCTTGGTATTATTTTGGTTGGTATACGAACCCTAGAGAAGTTAGGGCGCGTTGCTGGAGGGAAGCTGATGGTAAAGTAAAGGAGGTTGAGTTTGGAATCTACGGCAGACCTCGGGAATGGGTGGAAAACTATTACGACGGTTGCCTTAGGTGGAATGGGATTGAACCGAAATGATTAAAAAGATTCTTTTAGTTTTAGGAGTAATCGTTATTCTTTTCGCCGGTGTGAACACCGCCGCCGCTATTAATTCCTCGATTTTAGATGCAATTTCAGGACTACCATTAAGCGATCAGATTCTTTTTATCGCTAAGGAGGTAGACCGTCTTAAACTCAAAGATGAGTTAAGAGATGCTTGCGACCTAGCTGATGGGCTTTTTAGGGTCCCAACTGATTTTCAGCACTTCCGCGTTGCAAGTATGTCGGTTCCGTGGAATCTCCAACATGTTAAAGATAACTATCAAATGATAGTCGAACTTTTTGGTGAGCAGGAAGCGCAGTTTGTTCTGTCTTTTTATCAGGAGAGAACTGATAGCTATCTATCCGCCAAAGCTGACTGCGACCGCTTAACTGAGGAGTTTAATCAGAAGTATGGGGACTAAAGTGCTTAAGAAAATCTTGATTGGTTTAGGAATTCTCATTGTACTTTTTGCCGGAATAAACACTGCCGCAGCTCTTAGTTCTTCTGTTTTAGATGCAATTTCGGGACTACCATTAAGCGATCAGGTTCTTTTTATCGCTAAAGAAGTTGATCGGCTCAAACTTAAAGACGAGCTTCGCGATGTTTGTGATTCAGTGGATGAGCTTTCGAAATTTCCTTCCCCATTGCCAAGCGATTACCAAGGTCCGGGTGGTATCACCCACAACCCATTACCTCAAATGGTTGAATATGTTGGGGGAGATCTCGAGGAGTGGTTGGGGGCAACTCTTATCAAACAGTATCAGAACTATTTAATTGCTAAATCCGATTGCGATCGTTTGACCGAAGAGTTTAACCAGAAATACGGCGATTAGGTTGCCAGATTAGGAGCATAAAACAGCTGGGTAGTTGTTCTCCATAAGGTTCTAACTTCGTCCGCCAAGGACTGCCTAGATTCTACTAACCTCTGGCAATCGCTACTGAAGTAACAGGGGAGTCGCTAACCTTTCCCAAAGTCGCCCAATTCTTCAGATCAAGAATAATCTGGTTCCAATGGTGAACTACTTGTGCCACCACCGAGTCAAACCCGGTTTGCTTGACGGGGTGAATCGCGTCAGACGCATCTAGCACTTCCATGGGAAAAGAAAAACCCCTGGATGATCGGACGATCCAGGGGTGGGGAAGTCGGAATTCCCTTACGGAAAAAAGTAGGGAGTGAGATCAACCTCCCAGGCCGCACCGGAACCGCACCCTGCCGCGGAGCATCGCAGACTGTAGGGGGAAGCTCCTTCCATTGCGAAGAAACCGATGGTTAGGATATGGGTGTCCCAGTTGTAGAACAGCGTTATCCAGTCTTTTGCCACGCCGTTGCGATCAACGACCGAAAGCTTTCCCTCTCCTTGGAGGGGTCCCCCCGGACCAAAGGTTGCGGAGAGGTCTCCTGACAGGACCTCGGCGGTGATTAACAGTACCACCCGGCCTGGGTTGGGGGACATTTGTTGGCTTCCTACCGCGGTCGGCCCGTCGTGAATGGACGCCGAAACCAAGCGGATGGTCATCCCCCGGATTCGAAGCGTGGGCAGTGGGGTGGGGGTTACGGTAGGTGTCGGCGTCGGCGTCCGAGTAGGTGTCGGCGTTCGGGTAGGAGTCGCAGTAGAAGTGGGTGTGAAGGCCGGTGTCGGTGTTTTCCTCCCCAAAGCTACCTCGATTCCTTCCGCGAGGTTGCAGGCCGCCAGCACGAACATCAGCGTAACGGCTCCGGCAGCAAGCGCTTTTTGGTTCACTTCGTCTCTCCTGTTAGTAAGACCGATTTTCCCAACAAGGCTCCCCAAGCCTATTCGGTCAAGATGCGGCTTCCGCTCCTTTCCCTACTAAGTCAGGTTGTTGCCGCCATCATAACCTATAGGTGACTTTTTGTCAATAGGTTAAGAAGGTCGCGGAACTGATGGGTGCCGTTGCTATTGCGGGGTGAATAGGGGAGAAGGGACTCGTTGGACTGCTATTCTACTCTTCGAAGAAAGAAAAGCCTTCAACGCTGGGACTAGCAGGGATACCTCCCATTTGAAAGATTATATACATCTGCTTTTCTTTTTTTTGGAATCTTATTGGATATTTAACATAATGGTAGCCGCCTTGCCAGATGACCGTTGTTGGTGTTCCGAGGGAGGTGTAGGGACCGTAATAATCCCGGTAAGGTTCGAGTGAACTTTCTTCTAACCTCTCTAGTAAGGAGTAACTGCAACGATTACAGAAATTGGTGAAGTCCTTCCGATTATAGTAACCGAGCATCTCCTTTGCGATGGGAGTAGTTGCGGTTAGCACCATTGCTTCCTCAGCTTCTCCAAGAGTGTAAGCTTTCCTTTGGAATAGCGTTGCGCCCGAGTAAAGACCGCCAACTACCAAAATGAGTCCCAAAGTTCCCAGTATCCACTTCTTTCTAGTAAGAAGAAATATGCTGAATGCCGCGAGCGGAAGAAAAGTAATCCTGCCGTAGATAAAGTTCTGATAGTAATCGGGAGGATTAGTTCCGAAGGCGACTAGGAGCGCAATTGAAATAGAAATTGGGATTAGTGCTATTAATTTCTTAAGAATAGAGGATTCCTTTCGGACCCAAAAGATTGAGCCAATGATGACGAAAGAAAGTTGCAAGGGTATGAGGGTTAGGAAAATTTTTTCGTCATTGGCGTTGAGGAGATCCTCCACGCCGGTTCCGGAGATTGATAGAACGGTCAAAATCAATGTGAAGAAGGCGAGCGAGCTCCAAAACTTAAGATTCTTGATAATAAGTAGCGTGTAGATTAGGAGCGAAATTGTGCTGGCGACGAACATGAGAAGAAGGTTCTTTTCCGAAGCGTAGTAGAAGGCGAATCCCATGGGGAAGAACGCGGCAAAGTATAGAAAAAACCAAACCGATTTGCGAGCGGCGGTTTTTAAATCGAGCATTCGACCTTATTCTACTATTTATACTTATGTTCATGATTTGCATTGCCTTGACTTGTGTGGTACATTCAGTTCAATCAACCCTGCCTCGTAGGGTCTATTTTTTAAATGAGAACCGATCTTAAACGAAAAATCGGCTCGCTGGCAGTTTCGCTCTTAATGGTTGCGGGGCAATATGCTCCGCTTTTTGGTACTCTTCTCACCCCAAATTACGCTTTTGCAAGCCCAGCTCTTCCTCTCGTGTGTCCGGGAGTAATTGGCGATTACAATCTCGTTGATATCGCAGGCGGCGATTCAACGACCGATGGAAAAGATTTCATCTTCGCTGGAGACTCGAATACGGTGGGTATTAATGCCAAAAAGGGAGACGACTGCATTTTGATTGGTGATAATAATTCGGGAAAAATCGATGGTGGTAACGGTAACGACGTAATCGTTGTTGGAAACAATAACGGGGGCGAGATACTTGGCGGCGAGAATAACGACAAGATCGTTGTGGGGAATAACAACAGCGCTCCGGTAAATGGAGGCAAGGGCGACGACACAATTACTATCGGTGATAGCAACTCCGGAAAAATTTCTGGACACGACAACCAAGATAAAATCACTGTTGGAGACAACAACACAGGTGAAATAAGCGGAGATAAGCACGATGACGTCATCATCGTTGGAAACAACAACTCAGGTAAAGTCTCTGGTGGTGACAACGAAGACGACATTACTATTGGTGACAACAACTCGGGTGATATATACGGCAACAAACACGACGATACAATCACTGTTGGTTGTGGTAACACGGGGATAGTGGATGGCGGTGAAGGAAACGACACAGGTGAAGGAAACGACACAGTTACCGTTGGTGGTGATTGTGTGGTAGCTGATACCACTGCACCCGCGGTTCCAGATTTGGTTTCCCCCTTTGATGGGGCGGTGATCAAACCGAGTGCGGCGGTTTTGGATTGGACCGACGTTTCCGACCCAAGTGGTCCGGTTATCTATTGGTATCAGAGTTTTTGGAGTGGCGGTGGTCACTATGGTCCGGTTTCTACTGGTACCAACTCGTTTATAAATGCGACCGGTAGTGCAGACCGTGTTTACCAGTGGCAAGTGCAGGCTTGTGATTCTGCTCCAGTTCCGAACTGCAGCGCCTGGTCACCTCTTTGGGAAGTAACAATTGATGGAACTGTTCCTCCCACTCCTACAATCGTTTTTCCAGGTGCCGAACAGTACTTTACCTCCCAACCGATCCTTAATGACTGGACGGACGTTGTCGACAATCTCTCGGGGCTAGACTATTACAGGATTGAGTACGCTTACGACGACGGCCACACCTTTAGCGGATTCCCCTATCGGACAGCTACTATCTCCGAGCGTAATCATACTCCTGGAATTGGTGAGCAGGGTGGGGTGAGGTTCCGCGTCCAAGCATTCGATAAAGCTGGAAACGAAGGTGCTTGGAGCGAGTGGCGGCACTACTACTATGACGCTTCCGATCCGTGGACTGTCTTTACCTCCCCTACGAACGGCCAGATTTTTGCCGGTCCTATCCATATTTCGGGAATCTCCGAAGATAATCCCAAATTTGGTGGGATTGTTGACTGGGTAGACCTTTTCTACAGCGTTTCCGGGGAAAACGACTGGCAGCCGCTAGTGACCAACTCTAACCCGGCTGGATATGAGCCGTTTTCTTGGGGAACAAACTGGACCCCCTTAGTGGATGGGACTTATGATCTTAAAGCTGTCGCTACTGATCGGGCCGGGAATGTCGAAGGAACCGCTTACGTTTACGGGATTATTTATGATAATACCGACCCGGTCGTAGAGATTACCTCTCCGACTGAGACGTTCCTTAATGGAACGGTTGCAATTCGGGGCAGCGTAAATGATACCAATCCCTGGCGGTACTGGCTGGTTATTCAAAATTCTTCAAACTCTACCGTTGCTGGCCCAGGCACCGTTTATGACAGTACATCTTTCACCGACAAGTTCTTCTTCAACTGGAATACCACCGCAGTTCCTGATGGAACTTACACAATTAAGTTGGAGGCCCGCGACCTGGCGGGCAACAAATCTGGCAACCCGGGAGTTTCCTACGATTGGATGGTGGTTACGGTCGATAATACGGCACCGGTTGTAACTTGGAACAGCCCGCTGAACGGCGATGAAATTTCCGGAGATTCCGTCCTACTTGACGCGGGGGTAGTGGAGCTTAATCCGGACGGGGGAATTAGCTACTTCTACAAAGTTTTGGGTGCCAATGACTCCACCCTTCTTCCGATTTCCTCTCCTTGGGATCTGGCACTGATTTCTCTTGACTACTACACTTTGGTTGCTCGAGCTTCTGATCTGGCCGGTAATTTGGGCGAAGCGCGGATTGACATTGCGGTCAAGGCCGTTGTTTCTGGCGAGACGGCGGTAGGAGTTTCAACCACTTCCTTTGCAGTGGCGTGGACCACGGACAAGCCAACCACTAGTCGAGTAGTTTACGATACTGTTTCCCACCCGGTTTTGGGAGCAGCTCCCAACTATGGTTACGCCTTCTCGACGGACACGTTTGATATTGATCCGAAAGTTACCTCTCATTCCGTGTTTCTTACTGGTCTTACTCCCGGAAAGACCTATTACTTTAGAACTATTTCTTCCGGCTCTCCGACCACAATTGGGGAGGAGCGGTCCGTAAAGACGGGGGACGTTCTGGGAGAGGAGACTGAGCGGGAGGAGGGAGAAGTTCTTCCCGCAACGGGAGTCCAGGTTGAGAGGTTGGCCTTTGCCGCGCTGGCTTTCGCAGTCGGCAGTTTGCTGCGGAGAAAATCCCGTTTTCTTAAGTCCCGTTAAATATCCCTTGTATTGCTAAAATGCGTTAGATGGCCGAAAAGGCTTCTTCGGGATTGGCCCGCGCGTGCGTTCGGATCTACGGAAAAGTTCAAAATGTGGGCTTTCGTTTCTATGTGCATCGGCGAGCCGCCGCGGCGGGCTTGGTCGGCTCGGTCCGGAATCTAAATACCAACGCTATTGAGATTTTTCTTCAAGGGGATCGCCGCCGAATTGAGAAGTGCATCGAAGAGTGCCGCCGCGGCCCGCTGCTTGCCCAAGTGGAGAGGGTGGAAGTCGTGTGGCAGAAGCCGATCAAAGAGTTGAACCATTTTGAGATCCGTTAAATGGTTTGGGTTGGCACCTCCGGTTGGAATTACCCGCATTGGCGATCAGTTTTCTATCCTTCCGACCTTTCCTCCCGTTCTTGGCTATCTTTTTACGCCCGAAGTTTTTCGGCGGTGGAAGTAAACTATTCTTTTTATCATCTTCCCAAAGTCGAAACTTATCGGAAGTGGTTTGAACAGACTCCCGAGGAGTTTTTGTTTGCCCTGAAGGCCTCCCGCTTTCTAACCCACGTCAAGCGGCTGAAGGAAGCTCGGACACCCTTGGAAAATTTTCTGGAGAACTCCGCGGCGCTGGGCGACAAGCGGGGACCGATCTTCTTTCAACTCCCGCCCTCTTTTAAGGTGGATTTAGTTCGCTTGGAGGAGTTTTTAAAGATTTTGCCGCGGGGGATGCGCTTTGCTTTTGAATTTCGCCACCCCTCTTGGTTTGGGGAGGAAGTTTATCGCCTTCTGCGGAAGTACAATGCGGCGCTGATTTTCGCCGATACTCCCCGCTACCCCTACGCAGAAGTTCGAACCGCGGATTTCTTTTACTTGCGCTTGCACGGCCATGAAGCGCTTTACGCTTCTTCCTACTCTGATAAGCAATTAGAAGACTACGCCGCTAAAATCCGGGAGTGGGGGAGGGAAGGGGAGGGGTTTGTTTTCTTCGATAATGATTTCTCCGGCTTTGCGGTGAAGAATGCTCTCCACCTGAAGAAGTTGTTAAGATAGAAAAAGCAAGATGCGAAAGGCCGAAAGCGAAAGGTGGAAAAGGTTTTAATCCTTAGCCATTAGCTTCGCGCCTCTAAGACGATGACTGATTCGCAGGCCTACGTTTTCCGGAAAGAGGAATTAAAGCTTAATCCTTACGTTTTCCGAACTAACGATATTCGGGGGATTTTTGAGAAGGACTTTGATGAAGAGGATTCCGTGCTGATCGGGCGCGCTTTTGGCACTTGGCTTCAGGACAAGGGCAAGGATAGCGTTTGCTTGGGGATGGACAATCGGATTACCTCTCCTAAGATTCACGCGGCGGTCTTGGAGGGCTTACTTTCAACGGGGATTAAGGTTTTCGATTTGGGATTAACAACTACACCGATGACTTACTTGGCCCCGGTTTTGCATAACGCGGGGGGTTCGGTGATGGTAACGGCTTCCCACCTTCCCTTGGAATGGAATGGGATGAAGCTCTCTTTCGAGGACCGGACGATTTTTGGGGATGAGATTCAGGAAGTGCGGAAGATTGCCGAACGGCGGCAGTTCCGGGAGGGAAAGGGAACGATGGAGAAGCTGGATTTTAAGGAAGCTTATCAGGATGCGCTCAAACGGAGTTTAGAGGAATTGGCCCAAGTCGCGCCCGCTCCCAAAGTTCGCTCACTTAAGATTGTGGTTGATTCGGGAAACGGAACCGCCGGGCTCTTAGCTCCCCAGCTTTTGCGAGGGTTGGATTGCGAAATAATTGAGTTGCATACGCGGTTGGATGGAACTTTCCCTAACCATGGCCCGGATCCGACCCTTGGCCCCAATATGTTGGAGGCGATCAACAAAGTAAAGAAAGAAGGCGCCGATTTTGGTTTAGTTTTTGATCCCGACGCTGACCGGGTTAACGTTTGCGATGATCGAGGGTTCGTTCTTTGGGGGGATGGAATTTTGCTGCTTTTCGCTCGTGATATCTTGTCGCGGAATCCGCGCACCGAAATTCTCTACAACACTCAATGCTCGCCCGCGGTGGAGGAAGATATTGTAGCCCACGGGGGAATTCCGGTGATGGTTCCAACTGGACACTCCTTGGTGCTAAATGAGCTCCGTTTTTACGGCGGGGTTTTCGCAGGCGAATACAAGTGCCACTTTTACTTTTATGACCACTTCTACGGCTTCGACGACGGGATCTACGCGGCGCTGCGACTGGTTAAGATTTTGGAGAAAAATAGGGACCCGCTTTCCAAAATTATGTCCGACGTTCCTTTCTACCACTCCACCGGCGAAATTGAAATTCCGGTTCCGGACGAGCGGAAGTTCAGTGTGCAAGAGAAGATTAAGAATGAACTTCGCCGGCGTTATTTTGTGAACGAGATGGACGGGGCGCGGGTGAAGTTCCGGGATATGCCGGACACTTGGGGGCTGGTTCGGGCTTCGGGAACCTTTCCAAAATTGGAGGCTTTTGCCTGGGCGCGAACTCGGGAGAATCTGATTGCCGCCAAGGAAATTCTGCTAAAGGAGATTCAAAACCACCTTTAGGTAATTGTTATAGTGAAAGCTGAAATGGTAACAATTTCCCAAAGAACTATTGGTGAGATGAAGGAAGTGGCGTACCAGCCTCAAGCAATTAGGCTGGAAGACGAAGATTTAGCCTATGCGGTGATCCGGAAGTCCGGCAATAACCTCACCATCTTTCCGGTTTATCTTCTCGGGAGTGAGTATCCTAAGACCTACGGTCATTTCCATGTTCCTCCTTTCGAGGAGCATTACCGCGTTTTATTTGGGCGAGCCGGGTTTCTGCTTCAGCAGATGGAGGGAGAGAAAGTTACGAGGGTTAAATTCCAGGTGGTGGAGTCTGGAGGGGAGTTGGTGGTTCCCGCGGGCTGGGGCCATGTCGCAATTAACTTAGGCGAAGATTATCTAGTGACGCAGGACGACCACGAACCGGCGCACTTTGCTAATGAATACTCCCTAGTAAAGAACCGAGGAGGTTTCGGCTATTTTATCGTCGCGGAGGGGGAAGCTTGGAAAGCGGTGCCCAATCCCCACTATCCCGATCTCCCCCCTTTGGAGGTGGCTGAGCGTGGCTGACGAGGAGATTTACCACTATTCTCCCAAAGAGGCCGAGCGGGAGCGGCGGCGGGAAAGGAAGCGCCGGCCTAAAATGAGAATTTCCGGTCGAAGCGTGATCGGATTAGCCCAACTTATTTCCCGGCGAGCGCAGGAAATCGGGAGAGAAAGAAAGACCGGCCCCCTGAAACCAACCTAGTTTTTGAAGAGATAAAATGAGGACTCTAGTTTTCTTACAGGAAATCGGTTTGCGGGACGCTGCCGTTTTTGGGGAAGAGGCCGCCGCGCTAAGTGACCTTTACAAGGTGGGCATTCCGGTGGCGCCGGCATTCGTTTTGCCTTCCGCTGCTTATGCAGAGTTTCTTAGCAGTAAAGGAGCTCGGCAGATTTTTTCTTCTTCCGGACCGCGGGATCCCGAGAGCCTTCGTCGAGAGCTAGCCGGCTTAACAATTCCCCCCCGACTTTCCCGGGAAATCTTGGAGTTTTATCGCCGGCTTTCCGGTCCTCGCGATATTTTCGTTTCGGTAAGAGCGGGAAACACGGCGGCGCGAGTGGGAAGCGGCGAAGAGTTGCTGGCCGAAATTAAGCGGATTTGGGTTGGGCATTTAGTTACGACCCATTTGCGGGGGGGAGATTTTTTCCGAGAGGCTTTGCCAATTTTAGTTCAACAGGAAACGGTAGCCGAATTGGCGGGGGAGCTAGTAACTTCCGCTGAAGAGTTAGCTTCGGCCGACTTTTGCTTGGTGGAAGTTAATCACCCAGGGGGAAAGGAAAGATTTGTTCTCGAGAAAAGTAGCGGGCGGGAGGTACGGCGAATCATCTCTGGCTCGGTGGAGGATCAAACTGATATTCAGGTGCTGGGTGAACTCTCCGTCTGGGCCCCCAAAATTGAGCAGGTTCTAGGGGGAGTCTTTCGGTTGGGATGGACATTTTATCAGGGCCAATTCGTTTTTAGTTATCTCAAGCGGTTTTTCCTTCCTCCCCAAAAAGCGGCGGTATTGGATATTTGGGTAGAGGCTACTCACCATGCTTTGGATTCGGTTCCGGGGGTGGGAGGTGTGGTTGTGCGGGATGCTAAGCAGGCGGTGGCGATCGCTCGGCGGTTTCCTCACCGGGCCGTCCTCCTTTTCCTAGAGCCCTTTAACTTTGAGCAGTTGGAAGACTTTCGGGAAGGGAAGCGCAAGTTGGGGATGAAGAACCTCCATCTAATTCTTCCTCCGGTTCGGACGGTGGATGGGATGCGGGAGCTAAAACGCTATCTCTCCGGGGAGAGAATTCAACGGGGGACGAACCTCAAGTTTTTCTTTCAAGTTGTCTATCCCGCTAACGTGATTCTTTTGGACCAGTTTCTCCAAGTGGGAGTGGACGGGGTGGTCCTGAATGAAGAAGAGGTGGCAAAATCCTTGCTCGGTACGGTTGAGAAAGTGGAGCCGGACGAATCCTTAATTTGGGCAGTGAAGGAGACTGCTCGGCAGTGCCAGACGGCCCGGATGGATTTTCTCTACCGGGCGGGACAGCCCCGGGACTGGCTTTTGTTGGAGCTAACTCGCTTGGGAGTAAACGGCGTGATTGTACCCCAGCATCAGCACGCCCAGTACGTAGAGTCCCTCCGAGAAGCGGAGGGGGAAAGTCTGCTCAAATCCCGTGACTAATTTCTTGTCCGCTTTGATTAGCTGGGGACAGGATTTGATGGTTTCCTTGGGATATGGGGGAATCTTTCTGGTAGCGGTGCTGGAAAACTTCTTTCCGCCTCTTCCTTCGGAGCTAATTTTTCCTTTCGCTGGATTCATTGCTGGTCAAGGCCATTTTCAGATTTTTCCCGTGGTTTTGACAGGGACTTTCGGCGCTTTAGTTGGAGCTTGGTTTTGGTACGGTCTGGGTTACCTCTTAGGACGGGCTAACTTGAAAATTTGGCTGGACCGGTACGGCCCTTTTCTGCGGGTGCACTTTTCGGACGTGAAAACCGCGGAGAGATGGTTTGCCCGGTTTGGGGGCCCCGCGGTTCTGCTGGGTCGGCTTGTTCCCCTCGTCCGAACGTTAATTTCCGTCCCCGCCGGGTTTGTCCGCATGCCGCTTTTCCAATTCAACCTTTATAGTTTCGTCGGTTCGCTTTTGTGGATTGGCTGGCTCTCTTTTGCAGGCTTTCTTCTGGGAGAAAACTGGTCCCAAATTGTCCCGGTCGTTCAGAATTACGAATTGGCTATGGAGCTAGGTTTGGTCTTACTGATCGGTTTTCTCGGCTTTCGGCTTTATTCTCACCGCCACCAATCGAAGAGATGAGAGCCGCGGGTTGGGCGGACCTTTTTACTTCGGATTAAACCACTGCGGAAGGAACTTTCTCTTCCAAACAGCAACGATTACCAGGATAACGGTCAAAATCCCCAAGTTAGGGAGGCTTAGTGGTAAGTAGATGGGCCGAATTATCTTCTGAGCCGCGTTCTCGAACGAGAGCGTCTCTCCATCGAAGCTCTTGGTGTGGGCGAGGACCGTTAGCGTCTCGGTTCCCCGAGTTAATAAACTCCTCGGAGAAAGAGTGACAGTTTGAGTTACCGAGGCTCCCGGCGGGAGGGTCCCAATCCCCAGCGCGGTTTGATCCAAGTCCAATATTTGGCTGCGAAGATCGAGATTAGTCTCAAAGGCGCTGGCTTTTCCTCGGTTAGTAATTTGAAGAGTTACTTTCAATGGGAAAGGAGAAATCGCAAAAAGAGGAAAGTTAATTTTGGTTTCGATTTGGGGAGTTTCTTCTCGGACGGCAGTTTCTGCGGAGAAGGTGATGTCCATATCTTTTTGGCTGAGATCGGTCTTGTAGCTTCCCGCCGGTAACGGGTACTCCGACGACTCTCCTTTGATTACGAAAGCCAGGTGAGAGAGATCAAAGGCTTCAAAGTAGTCACTGCCGGAGGTAGATCCCCAGGTTGGATCAACCATTACCCAGCCCGTTTCGGGGAGGTAAATCTCTGGCCAGGCGTGGAGAACATCCCCGCCCTCAACTTTCAGAGAGAGGGGGCGGTTGGTCTCATCCAGCGTGTAAGCGTAGCCGTTAACCTCGCGAGCGGGAATTCCCCCCGCGCGGGCAAGGGCGATCAGCAGATCAGTATATTCCATACAGACGGCCTGGTCACTTTGGGAAAGGGCGGAAAAGGCGCCTAGTCGAACTAGCTCACCGCTTTCCAGTTTTTGGTAGTTGTAGGAAAGTTTTTGGGTGACGAAATCGTAAATCCGGCGGGCATTTTGGGCCGCGGATAACTCCGGGTCCACCAGTTGGGCGGCTTGCGCCCTGATTTCAACGGCTCCCGTTTCCCAATACTTTTGGGCGGTAGTGTATTTCTGGACCAGTTCGGCAGGGATGGCTTTGGCTTTCTTGGTCGAGAAATTTCGGGGAGGGTGGAAGGTCACTAGCCATCCTTCCCAAACGACTTCTTTCTTCTCCAGAGGCCGAAGATTGTAGCGAGCAAGATAGTTTCCGTCCCCGTCGACGCGGATCGCCGCCGGGGTCGGCAGGAGGCTTTTTTGGACGACCTTCTGATAACCAGCTACATCTGGGGGGAGGGCGATCTCGGTGTACCCAAAACCTACCCGCGGGTTTGCCAGATGGTAAGTCAGATTAAGCTGGTAAAGCTGAAATCGGCCGAAGCCCATGCGCGGGGCCCCCTGGAGAAGGGCTTTCTTGTCGTAGACCATGATTCGACGTTGGTCGACAACGCGCTGGGAAACCGGTGGGGGAAACTGGAAGAGAGGTGGACCAAAACTCTTCGGCACCGAAATAGTTAATTGGTAGGAGGTAATTTTGTCGAGACCGGTAATCCGGAGGAGATTAAGTTCCCAAATCAGCCCGTTCTTGGTGGCAAGATGAGGGAAGGTGTAAGAGATTCCGAAATTAAGTTGATTGCCCTTCCCCAGAACCCGGGCGCGAAAGTTAAGGGTAATCTTGGTTTCGCCTCCGCCTTTCTGAAGTTGGGGTTTGAGAGGGCCGGTCGGATCCCAAGCGGAGATATCCGTTAACTCCTCGCTGCCAATCGTGAATTTGTACTGGGAAACAAAGTACTGGCTGGTAAGATTTTCAATTGTGACGTTCTGGGTGACTCTTACGCTTCCGTCTTCCGCGGCGACGTAAGAAGTAGCGTAACTAGTCTGGAATTCATTCGCTGCCCAGGCGGTGCTTCGAGGAAGAAAAAGCGGACTGGTAACTAGTAGGAAGAGTGTCCCGAGAACAAAAAATGCTTCCCTCCGCATCAGAAAGATGTTAACATACCTCCGTGCTCAAGGTTTTGAAGGTTTTTTTGGCTTCGGTCGCCGCTCTTTTTGCAGTTGCTAAGATTGTTCCAGGGATTTCCTACCAGGGCGACTTGCGCGTCCTACTGGCGGCCTCCTTGGTCTTTGCAGGCCTTCACTCCATTGCAAAGCCGATTTTGAGCTTCGTTACCGCTCCACTGAATTTTCTAACGCTCGGTTTGGTCTCCGCGGTGATCAATTTTGGACTTTTCTACGCAGTTTCTTATTTGGTCCCGGCGTTCGTTCTTTCCCCCTTTGAGTTTGCGGGCATCCCTTTTAGTTCACTTGGGACGGCGATAATCGGGTCGGTGGTGGTTTCAATTTTCTTAGGGTTGTTGGAAGGTTTGCTCAATGCCTAGCTTATTAACCGCGGTTCAAATTCTAATTTCGCTTCTCCTGATTTTGGCAGTGCTTCTGCAAGGGAGGGGATCGGGGTTGTCTTCCCCTCTTGGAGGAATGGGGAAAACTTTCCACACCCGCCGCGGCCTAGAGAAGATTCTGTATTATCTGACCGTTTTTTTGGCGATTCTTTTCACTATCTCAATTCTGGTTGGGACTTTAGATTGAAATGGGGCGTTATTTGATTCTGATTTTGTTCCTGGGATTTTTGGGGGGATGGTTCGTTCTTCGGTTTGATCCTTTCCCAACTTTCACTGAAGGGTGGGTAGGCCAGCCTGAGGACCTGATTCCGGGTCAGGGACCGAGCAGTGCGATCGACAGCACCCTCGAACGGCTGCTGTTTCGGTCGCTTTTTACTTACGGGCCGAACGGGCAAATTGTTCCCGACCTGGCGGAGAGCTATACCGTTTCGGGAGGCGGTCGAACTTATACCGTAGTTTTGAAGGAGGCCGTTTGGCGGGATGGTCGCTCGGTTTCTTCCGCCGATGTGGCTTTTACCTTCAAGCGAGACCCGGCTTTCGCAGACGTCGTGATTAAGCAGGAAGGGGAAAGGCAAATCAGCTTTGTTTTAAAGGAGCCTCTCGCGCCGTTTTTGGGGATCCTGACGCGACCGATTGCTCCGGCCAACTTCTCCAATTCCCGGCCGGAACTGCTAGGAAACAGCAATTTTGCCATCAGCCGAGTCTTCCAAGAGGGTGAGACCGTCAAAGAGCTTCGGTTGAAGAATCTCGGCACCGGAAGGATCAAAACTCTCCGCTTCAAGTTTTATCCTAAAGAGTTGGATTTGGTGGAAGCGGCCCGTTTGGGGGAGGTGGATGCCCTCTCTTTATCCTCCTTCTCCGACCCTTCTTTTCGGCTTTATACGACTCCAACTTGGAGCAGTTATTTTGCTGTTTTCTTCAACCTGGAAAGTTCAAATTCGCTCATTCGGAGCAGGACTTTTCGGAAAGCCGCGGCCTTCAAAACCCCCGTGCCGGAAGGGGAAGCGGCAGTGAACGGCCCATTTTCCGGGACTTGGGCGGAGGAAAATTTTAATCTTCCCCGATTTACTGATCGGGCGGTAGGAAAGTTTTCGGGGACCCTTTCGTTAACAGTGGTCGATATGGGCAATTTTCCGGTGATTGCCCGCCGAATTGCGGAGTCTTGGGAACGGGAGTTAGGTATTCAGGTAAAAGTTCGAGAGATTGATTCAGCCGCGGTTGATGACGTTTTAGCCCGGCGGGATTTTGACGCGATTCTCCTCGGTCAGGCCGTGGAGCGCGATCCCGACCGCTATAACCTTTGGCACTCTAGCCAAAAAGACTTTCCTGGGCAGAACATCAGCGGTTACGCAGACCCCCGGGCGGACCGGGCTTTAGAGGAGGGCCGAAAGGCCGAAAAAGTAACCGTTCGGCAGGTGCATTACGCTAATTTTCAACGGCTCTTCTTCGAGAACCAACCGGCAATCTTGGTCTACCATCCAAACTTCTTTTATTGGGTAAACCGGAAATTTACAGGCATTGATCTAAGTCCAGTTTTTTATCCGGAGGAAAGGTTCTGGAACTTTTCCGATTGGGAATTAGCTTTCGAATCCCGCTAATAGGTCGGCATAGATTGTCGGAGGGTCGGCGGCAGTTACTACGGCTGAAGAGACCACCGCGCCGGCCGCCCCTAATTTGAGGGCGGTAGTGATATCCGATCTCTCGTGGACTCCCGCTCCGATTAGCAAGGGAATTTTTCCAACTCGGCGGACGGCCTCGCGGATGATTTCCGGCTTTGCCGAAGTGACGGAAACGCTTCCACCGATCAGTTCCGGCGGTTCGTAAGCGATATAATCGGGGGAAAGTTCTTTAAGTTCAGCGGCTTTCTGGGGACTCCGCGCAAAGATTAATACTTTTAAACCGGCTTCTCTCGCCAAATTGGCGGTTTTTCGAATGGTTTCGAAATTGAGAGGATGCTCGCTGTGGTTGAGAAAGGTACCTACGGCCCCCGCGGCCCGGGCGTCCGCGGGCGAAAGGTATCCTGTAAACTGTCCCTCCCCGGCAAAATCAACGTGTTGAGCCCAGATCGGAAAGTTGGTATGCGCAGCGACTTCCGCCAGTTGCAGTGAGGGAGGCGCAAAACCCACCCCCACCTTGGGATATTTCTTTGCTACCTCCTCTAAAAGTTGCGTTAACTTTAGGGCCTTGGGTCCGATCGCCTGGGGGTAGGTTTTGAAGTTAATCAGGAGCATATCTAAAATATAGCAAGAGGATAAGGTAAAATATAGTGGAGAAAGTTCTGCCGAGGTAGCCAAGGTGGTCACGGCGGGCGCCTGAAGAGCGTCAGATGTCGGTTCGACTCCGACCCTCGGCACCACAATAAGTACCGTTGCAGAGTGGGCGGGAGGACGCGATTTGTTCCAAACAAATCGCTAGCTTCCGCACGTGAGCGGGCGGGAGTAGCACAGTGGTAGTGCGTCTCGTTGCCAACGAGAAGATCGCGGGTTCGAATCCCGTCTCCCGCTCCAAGGGCGGGTGGCGAAATGGCAGACGCGCAGTCTTCAGGAGGCTGTGAGGGAAACCTCGTGAGGGTTCGACTCCCTCCTCGCCCACCATTCTTGGCGGAGATGGCGGAATTGGCATACGCGCAGTCTTGAGGAGGCTGTGCCGAAAGGCTTGAGGGTTCGAGTCCCTCTCTCCGCACCAACCTGCTTTCCTTCACTCGAGAGGGGTGGTTAGCTCAGCGGTAGAGCATTCGGCTTACATCCGAAAGGTCGAAGGTTCGATCCCTTCACCACCCACCAGTTTGACTAAAGCCTAAGAGCTTTTTATTTTCCCCTCCCTAATTAAGCTAAAATCAATTGATGCTTTCGGATGAGCAATTAACCGGAATTCTTTTGGAGAAGGGCTTACTGACTGACGCGCAAGCAGAAGAGATCAAGGTGGAAGCTAAAGCCAAGGGCACCTCCGCCTACTACCTTCTCCTGGAAAAACAGTTGGTGCCAGATAATCAGATTGCCAAGGTTCTTTCCCAGTTCTATGGAGTTCCGGTGGCCCCGCTAGAGAAAGTCTCGATTAAGGAAGAGGTCTTGAAAACTCTCCCAGAAATCATGGCCCAATCTAAATTAGCCGTAGTGTTTGCCAAAGATACCGGCGGCCTGAAAGTAGCTTTGGCGGACCCAAAGGACTTGGAAACGGTGGAATTTATCCGAAAGAAGACTGGGGAGGAGGTTACGGTTTATTATGCCACTCCCCGGCGAATTGACGAGACTCTCCGCGCTTATCAGCGGGACATTAAGGGGGCAATTCAGAAGCTTTTGGAGGAGGCCGAGAAGGAGGCAAAGAAGCTCGGGCGGAAAGTCGAGGCCCCGGTTATTCGGATTGTAGATTTGCTTCTTTCTTACGGGAACCAAAATCGCGCCTCGGACGTGCATATCGAGCCAAAGGAAGACGGCTCTTTGGTTCGATTCCGCATCGACGGAATTTTGCACGACGTGGTAGTCCTACCCCGGGATATTCATGACGAGGTAGTAACGCGGATTAAAGTTTTGGCGGGGTTGCGGACGGATGAGCACTTTGCCGCCCAAGATGGGAAATTGTCTTTTCGAACCGGCATCGACTTGCCAAAGGAGCGCCAAGAGCGGATGGATGTGCGGGTCTCGATTATTCCTACTACTCACGGGGAGAAGGTGGTGATGCGGCTGCTTTCCGCCCGGGTGCGCCAATACTCTTTGGAAGATATGGGGTTTGCACCGGAGGATTTAATTAAGATCAAAGACGCCTATGAAAAGCCTTACGGCATGATTATTGCTTCCGGGCCAACGGGCTCGGGAAAGACCACCACCATGTACGCAATTCTTAAGATTCTGAATAAGCGCGACGTCAATATTACGACAATTGAGGACCCGGTAGAGTACGACATGGAGGGGGTCAACCAGATTCAAGTAAATCCCAAGACCGGTTTAACCTTCGCTAACGGGCTGCGCTCGATCGTCCGGCAGGATCCCGACATCATCTTAGTTGGGGAAATTCGGGACTCCGAAACCGCCAGCATTGCCGTCAATTCGGCGATGACCGGCCACTTGGTTCTTTCCACCATGCACGCTAATGATGCCGCGACAACTCTAGTTCGCTTGTTGGATATGGGAGTAGAGCCGTTTTTGGTAGCTTCTTCGGTCAACGTAATCATTGCTCAGCGGCTGCTGCGGGTTTTATGCAAGGAGTGCCGGAAGGAGCAGGAGATTGCGGTAACTGAGTTGCGCAAGCATTTTCCAGCCGATCTGGTAGAAAGACATTTCGGCAAAGGTCCAAAAGCTAAGATCTGGGCAGCCGAAGGCTGTCCAGTTTGCCAGCACACCGGTTACGCGGACCGGATCGGTATTCACGAAGTTCTTTTGGTGGACGATGAGATTCGCCAAGCTGTAATTGACCGGAAGGACGCCGAAACAATTCAAGACCTGTCCATCTCCAAGGGGATGACTACGATGATTGAGGACGGCTTGCGCAAGGTTGCCGGGGGAGTAACCTCATTGGAAGAGGTGCTTAGGGTAGTGAGGGAATAATGTTCTTAAATCGGGTTTCATTTTCCGAAAAGTTCTTTTTCACCAAAAATCTGGTGGTGATGCTGAAGAGCGGGATCCCAATTTCGGAAGTAATTGCAACTTTAGTAGAGCAATCCAAAAGCGCTACTTTCAGAAAAATTCTATCCCAGATTCGGGAGGATATTTCCCGCGGACGCAGCTTGGAAAAATCTCTCCGCCAGCACCCCCAAGTATTTGATCAGTTTTACCTAAGCTTGATTAAGGTGGGTGAGGAGTCCGGAACGCTGGAAGAGAGTCTGCTCTACTTAGTGGAGCAGATGCAGAAGGAAAGAGAGCTTCGGCAGAAGGTTCAGGGGGCGATGCTCTACCCGGCGATTGTGCTCTTGGCGACGGGAGTAATCGGCTTAACTTTGGCTTTTTTCATCCTTCCCCAAATCATTGGATTGTTCGAGAGCTTGAATGTGGATCTTCCGATTACGACCCGGCTTTTGATTTTTGGCGCCCGCCTTTTGCGGGATTGGGGGCTGATTATCATCCCTGCGGTTTTGGCTCTCGCGATTTTGGTAGCCCTGATTCTACGGACTTCCCGAGTTAAACCGTACTGGCATGCTTTTCTGCTCCGGCTGCCAATTTTTGGTTCGCTCTTCCAGAATATTGCGCTAGCGACTCTCTCGCGAAACCTCGGAATTATGCTTAAAAGCGGTTTAACGATTACAGCAGCCTTGGAAACCTCGGCCGAAATTCAAGAAAATCTAGTTTACAAAAGAGCTCTGGCTAAAACGGCGGAGGAGGTGCGGAAAGGGAAACCGATCGAGTCCATCCTGGTGGAAGGTAAGTTTCGGGAGTTTCCCTTGTTTATGGTTCGAATGATCGGGGTAGGCGAGAAGAGTGGAAATTTGGAGGAGAATCTCGCCTACCTCGGCGACTATTTCGAGAACGAAGTTGATGCCGTAACTAAGAATTTGGCCACAGTTCTCGAACCGGTAATGCTGATCTTTATCGGCGGAGTGGTGGCCTTTGTAGCGCTTTCAATCATCTCCCCGATTTATCAGGTAACGGGGAGTATTCGCTGATGGCTTCTTCTTTTCTAAAGAGGTCTGGTTTAACCGCAATCGAATTATTGGTGGTTGTCGCGATTATGGCGTTATTAGGAGTGACCTCGCTGGTGGGAGGTTTCCAACTGTTGTCTCAAAGCTACTTTACCAACACGGTTGAGAGAATCGTTCGGACTCTTCGAACTGCCCAAATCTATAGTCTCAGCGGCAAAAACGACGTCTCCTGGGGGGTTCACTACGAGTCGGGTCAGTTGATTCTCTTTAAGGGGGCGGATTATGCCACGCGGGACCCAGATTTCGACGTGCCGACCGCCATTCCGCCGGCGATGGCAATCACGGGCTGGAATGATATTTATTTTGATCGGTTGAGGGGAACTCCGTCCGCCCCTCTAAGTATTTTGGTGGAGTGGCAGGGTCGGGCTGGGACAATTTCGGTGAACAGTCAAGGAGGAATCACTCGGCCGTGAGAATGCGGGGGGAAAAGGGGTTCACGATTATTGAAGCGATCTTGGCGATGGGGCTCTTTGCTTTGGTGGTCGGGAGCGGGGTCGCCGTAGCGGGGCGCGCTTTTTTGACCAATCGGTTGGGCGAAGAGGAAACTTACGCCAATTTTTTGGCTACCGAAGGGATCGAGGCCGTCCGGGCCATTGCTGCTCGAGATTATCTTAGTCTCATCAGCGGGTCTTACGGACTCTCCTCAAATAACGGCTTTTGGGAGTTTTGGGGAGCTTCCAACAGTTTTGGCAAATTTACCCGCACCGTGGTGGTCTCAGATGTCTTTCGGGACTCAAATCAAAATATTATCACCTCGGGAGGATCACTGGATCCGTTCACTAAGAGAGTGGAGGTCCTGGTAACCTGGAATTTCTCGCCCGGTCGGTCAAACTCGGTATCTTTAAAAACTTATTTCACTGATTTTCAAGGAAGTTCCGGCTCCGGTGGAGATCTTGGTTGCCGAGGAGTTTCCGGTGACTGGCGCAACCCGGTTACGTTGGGTAGTATCGATTTGGGGCCAGGGAATCAGCCTACCGGGCTCGATGTAAAGCAAAAGATTGTCTATCTAAGTGCCCAGGCTTCCGCGGCGGCGAAGCCGGACTTTTTCATTGTAGACGCAACTGATGGTCAGCACCCGTTCGTTCGCGCCAGCCTCAATACGGGATCGGGGACGAATGCGGTCGATACGGCGGGTAATTACGCCTATTTAGCGAATAACGCGACTAGCTCCCAGCTACAAGTCATTGACGTAACTAACTTAAGCCGCCCTGAATTAGTTAGTGCGTTAAGTTTGCCGGGAGTATCTGGCAGCGGGGCGGTGGGGTTGAGCGTATTTTTCTACAATTCTAAAATTTACGTCGGAACCAGAAAAGCGACTGGCCCGGAATTTCATGTTATTGATGTGTCTAACCCTCTCAATCCGGTTCCTCTTGGAAGCCGGGAGATAAATGCGGACGTGAATGCAATTACTGTCTCCCAAACCACCGCTTACCTAGCTACCTCGGACAGCCAAGAGTTAAAGATTCTCGACGTTAGCGATCCCGCGGCGATAAGCTCGGTGGGGGGGTTTGATGCTCCTGGAAACTCGGAGCTTGGCAAGAGCCTGAACCTTGTCGGGACCACCCTTTACCTTGGGAGAACCGTGGGAGGCAATCATCTTAACCACCACGAGTTTCATATTCTTGATGTTAGCAATCCTGCTTCTGTCGTGAACTTGGGGTCTAAAGATATCGCCGCCGATGTGAACGGAATAGTTGTTTGCGAAAATTTGGCTTTTCTCGCGACCTCCGACCCCAATAAGGAGTTTCAAGCTTGGAACGTTGCCGACCCGGCGAACATCACCTTGTGGAGTCTCTTTAATTTTCCTCAGGCTGGTTCCGGCATCGATTTCGAAGGCAACTTCGTCTACGTAGCTGTCCGGAGCAATGATGCTTTAAGGATTATCACTTCCCGATGAAAAAAAGGTTTTCCTCTGGGCGGAAGCGGAAAGTTGTTTGTCAGAGACGAAAGGGTTTCACCCTTATTGAGCTTCTTCTCTACGTAGGTTTGGTGGGCGTTTTTCTTACTGCCGCCATGGCCTCGCTGGGGGATATTATCTTGGGAAATGTAAAAAGCAGCGTTGAACAGGAAGTTCAGGAGAGTCTCCGTTACGCTTCCAATCGGCTTATCTTTGAAATCCGCAACGCAGATTCCATCGGGGTCTCCTCCGATTTTGGCGTGAACTTGGCTGCTAATCCCGATGCCACCCTTTCTTTAAATTCCCCTGCTCCTAACAATCCAACCGAATTTCGAGTTAATGACGGTTTATTACAGATCAGGCAAGGCTCGGCAGACTGGACCTCCATCACGAGTCCCGCTGTCGCAGTGACTAATCTTGTCTTTACCGATTTGACCGATGCGTCTTCCGAGAATATCAAATTTACCGTGTCGGTAGAATATCGGAATCCAAGCGGTCGGTCGGAATGGGAAAAAGAGCTCACGGTGGAAGCAGCGGCCAATTTGCGGTAGCAAAATTGCAACTGGGCGTAACCGAGAACAGCCCAATTGAGGTAAGAGAAATGATCAACAGAAAACAGTCAACAATTCTCAGACCACAGGGGTATATCGCTTTTACTACCTTCCTAATTC
>CAZEID010000012.1:0-13721 GCA_964512075.1 uncultured Candidatus Saccharibacteria bacterium
TTTCTGCCAACGTTTTTCGGCCGCCACCATTTCTTGCAATGCCAAGCCCGCAACCGCACCGAGAAACAAAGCGAGGACGGTGGGGGATCCCAGCGGAGTAAAAGTAATTCGGTTGGACCAGTCCTGCCCAAACAAATTGGCCCCGAAATACTGGGGCCAAAAGAGCCCGGCGGCTACTCCGGCGGAAGCCAGCAGCGCGCGGACCGAATTTTGCAGGGTTCGCTCGTTCGAGTTCCAGGTGACTAGGAAAAAGAGTAGCGTAAAGATCGAGACCGAGAATAGGGAAGGATGCCAGCGGGCGTACTGCCCGATCAGCGAAACCAGCCGGCTGTCGGAAAAAATTGCGGAGATCAGAGCAACGAAGAAGAAAATTACTACCGGTAAGTCGAAAGGCGAGCGGCGAACCCCGAAATTTCCGGTAAGTACCGCTTTGAGACTCCAAGCCAACGTTCCCAGAATTACCAGGATGGAGAGAAGAACCAGTTTGTTGAACTCATAGAACTCGACCGTGATTGGTAGGAAAAAGAGGGGAAGCAGAAAGGCTAGACCGATAATTTCGAGATGGATGAATTTTTCGGCGATCTCGGCGACTTTTTCCCGCATGGACTGATCCATGTTAGTTGTTTTCCTTTATGGGAGTCAATTGCGTCATCCTTGGATTATTGGCTGTGCAGGTACGCCGAGAAGTAGGTATTGTACTCCCCTCCGTGGAACAGCACATTCGGGTTTCCGCCTTGGTTCACCACCCTTACCTGCCAGCCGGATTGGAGGTATATCGATGGTGCTGACCAAACCCGGGTGGTGTCGCTGACCGCTCCGGCGGTTGCGCCGTGGCCGCGCTCAACGGAGTGCTGGGCAACCACGGTATAACCTCCACCGGTGTTAATTTGGAGCTCTTCCCGGTGTTCCCAATCGTGGGTGGTTAACCGCCAAGCGACGTTGTAGTATCCAGTATACGGAACTGTCCAAACGCCGGTGCTATTGTTGTAGGCGTCGCATTCATCGATTCTTTCGGTGTTGAATACAAACGTCGTTCCCGCTGGGATGCTGTAGTCGCCGCTGCGGTAAATGTGGAGCCGGCACCGGACAAATCCCCACCCCCCGTTTGCAGCCGTTACAACGCCGGTGCTCCCGTCAATTGTTACTCTGGTGGAGTTTGAGGTTTTAAGGAAGATAGATCCGGCCTCTATCGTGGTAAGGTAGAGTCCTCCCGTACCTCGAGCGATGAGCTCGGAGGCGGTGTTTGCTCCAGTGTTGCCCCGGATCAAACGCAGCCCATAATCCGTGTAAGTATCATCACCGTGGAAGTCGATGTAAGCGTACCGATTGCCAGTTCTTGCAGTGTTGAGTTCAATGGCGTCTTCGTAAAAATCGGTACTAACGATTCGGCTGTCTAAAGAGGCTCGGAAATTCCCATTAACGTCTAAGGAATACTCTGGATCTGGCGTTCTGATCCCTACCATTTCGGAGTGTCCTCCATCGATTTCTCCGACGAAGAGGGTACCGGATTCCACCGACAAATCCGAATTGAGTTCCCATTCCCCACCAGTTGGCATCCGAGCAATGTCGAGATTACCGGAAGAAAGATCCCCGGCCGAGCGGGTGGCCAGATCGGCGAGGGAGGAGTTAGTTTTGCTGATCTTTACCCAGCCGACTTGACTATCAGCGAGGGTGAGGGTTGCCGCGGCCACATCGAGGGCGGTACCGGCATTGAAGGTTAAAGTGCCGGAAGTGAAGGCATCCGAGGTATCCGACCGCAGGAACTGGGAGGAATCGAGGGTGTCAAAGAGGTCGGCATTTAGGTTGGAAACCAGGGTGTTGGAAGATACCACGAAGGGGGCGGTTCCAGCCGCTACCCCCGAAATCAGTTGGCTATCCAAGTAAACGGGAAAACTTTCAAACCGGTACCGGTCGTTCGCCTCATCCCAGCGGAGAACGGCGTTGGGGGTTTGGGTGCCTCGGATGAAGGTGAGGGTGGCATCTTCTCCGTCCGGGTTGTCGGTGTTGATCGAGAAGTCGGAGGAGATCGTTCCGGCTAGGTCGGAGGAAGCCGCGGAGAGAGTATTCACGACAATCTCATCGAAGTAGCCGATATCCCAGCGGATTCCCGCCGAACCGAGGTTGTAGGTGGCGTTGAGGGTGGGAATCACATCCGAATTGACGGTTCCCCCAAAGACAATCAGGTCCGTCCCGGCATTTCCCAGGGTGATATTCGCGGAGTTGACGGTGAAGGTGGAGCCATCAGCGAGGAGGAGGGTCGTCCCAACCTCGAAGGTTAAGGTGCCGGAAGTGAAGGAATCATTGGTATCGGAGCGGAGGAATTGGAGGGAATCCAGTCCGTCCAGGGTATCGGCATTGCTGCCGGCGATCGAGGAGATAGTGATCGTATTCGCCCCGTCATCGGGGGTGATGAGAATATTCGCTCCGGCGACCAGGTCGATGTTTCCTTCGTGGTTGGTCACTCCGTTGAGAGATGAAAGGATTGTCGGCTTGTTAGTAAAGTTGCCCCAATCCAAGTAGTACCGGCCGTGCTGGTTGTCCAAAAGATCCGCGTTCAAATTTTTAACTGCCCCGCTTTGGTTGACGGTGATTGAATCAGTTGTGATGGAGGTTGTTTTGATCGAGGTGGCCGCGATAGCATGCGCCTGGAGGTCCCGGAAGGATGCGTCTCCCAAGGGGCTGATGAAACGTTCGTCCCCTTCGCCGAAGAAGATAGTGCCGAAGAAACGACTGGTGTTGAAGATCGCGTCTTCAGCGACCCTGACCGTGGTGGCATATGCCTTACCAATATTGAAGGGTAACTTTGAGGTTAGCCAAGTCTCTTTTTCCCCGGTCGCACCCGCTGTCGACTCATACTCTAGTACATCGTTAACGTCCACGATGGGGTTGGCAATTTGAGTTAGCCCGAGGAAGTTTCCCGGGGCGAGGCGTTCAATGTATTGGTCCCAGAACCCGCGAAAGAGCCTTTTGATTCGCGCGTGGGTCAGGTCGGAGAAACCGAGCGACAAGATTGCCAGCGTGCCGAAGACCACCAAGAGGGTCAGCAGGTGGCTAAAGATTTTGGCGGAGGCGGGTTCGGCGGCCGGCAGGGGACCTCGGATCATATTGGTCAAGAAATGCATGATTTGCGCGAGTAGGTCGTTGTGTTTGCGTTCTTCGTTGACCAACGGGGCGATCAAGAACGAAGTTGGAAGGGTGGGAGGGGTTTCCTCACCTAAGGTTCCGGAAGGACTGGGAGACGGGGAGGGTGGTGGAACGGGAGGCGGGGCGTTGAGAGTGGGGGATGGGGCCTCCAATGAAGGAGCTTGAATTTCTTCCGGTTTTGTAGTTCCCGCTCCACTTTCCAGCTGCTTCTTGATCTCGACGTTAGATAGTCCCTGTTTTTTGAAACTCTTGATTTTTTCTAGCGTTTCCACTACTGATTCGGGATAGTGCCCGACCGTAGCGGGGGCTCCGGGGTAAGGGAGCCGGCGGATCATATAGGGCAATAGGCCGATTTTGGTGTAGTAGCGCAGGGTGTTGTAGCTGGTTCGGGTGCGCTTGATAACTTCGCTAACCGGAATAAATTTTTCGGCTCCCCCTTCGCTGGAGCTCCGAGGGGCTTTGGGCAGGTTGTCGTTCATGGCAGGTCTCTTTGATCCTCCGGAGCTCCCGAAAGGAGCGGCCGAGGATAATTATCGGTTTCTTTTCTCACACTGTTATAGGTTCCGATATTCTTTCTCCCTATAACCAAGCCGTTTCCGCGTACTTACCGTCACGGCAATTAAAACTATGACACAAATAAAAAGAGGATGTCAAGAGCGGGCACGCCGGTGTAACCGAGGACCACTCTTGTGAGTTTGAGCGAAGCGAAGACTCAACAATAGGGCAACCGCAGACCGCTTTTATTGCGGTCGAGGAGCACTATTGTGCGTTCGAGCGAAGCGAGGACGGAGCAAGTGGCGGCTTGTTCTGCTATTATTCTCCTGATGTCCTTTGATCACCGCAAAATCGAACCGAAGTGGCAGAAATACTGGCAGGCCCAGGGCTTGTACCGGGCCGTTGATTTTTCTAAGAAGCCTAAGCAATACATTTTGATTGAATTCCCCTATCCTTCCGGGGAGCGCCTGCACGTTGGCCACGGCCGCAGCTACTGCTGCCTGGATGCTGTCGCCCGCTTGAGGCGGATGCAGGGGTTTAACGTGCTCTTCCCGATCGGCTGGGACGCCTTTGGTTTGCCGGCGGAGAACTATGCGATCCGAACCGGGATTCACCCCCGCATCACGACGCGGAAAAACATCATCAACGCTAGGAAACAAGCTCAGTCTTGGGGTCTTTCCTTTGACTGGGAGCGGGAGATCAACACCAGCGATCCGGAGTACTACAAGTGGACCCAGTGGATTTTTCTCCAGCTGTTCAAGAAGGGTTTGGCCTACAAAGCGGAAGTCCCGGTGAATTGGTGTCCCTCCTGCAAGATTAATTTGGCCGATGAGGAAGTGGTCGCGGGAAAATGCGAGCGCTGCGGGACGGCAGTGGAGCGGCGGATGCAGAGCCAGTGGATGCTCAAGATTACCGCTTATGCCGACCGATTGGTAAAGGACCTCAAGACCGTGGACTACCGGGAGGATATCCGGGCCCAGCAGGTTAACTGGATTGGACGGTCCGAAGGCGTGGAAATAAGCTTTCCGCTGGCAAACGACAGTAAAAAGCAGTTAGCGGTTCGCCGTTCGCCGTTAGTTATCCGTGTTTTTACCACTCGGCCGGATACGATCTATGGAGCGACCTTTCTGGTTCTTTCTCCCGAGAAGGCGCGGGAGTATCTCAATTTGGTTCCGAGTGACAAGCGTCGGGAGGTTGAGAAATACATCCAAAATTCACTGAAGAAATCAGAACTCCAGCGCCAAGAGGAGATTAGGGAAAAGACCGGGGTTTTTTCCGGGCTTTACGCTCTCCACCCACTTACGGGAGAAAAGTTGCCGGTCTGGGTTGCGGACTTTGTTTTGTCGGGATACGGGACCGGGGCGATTATGGCGGTGCCGGCCCATGATCAGAGGGACTTTGCGTTTGCTAAAAAATACGATTTGCCAATTAAGCAGGTTGTAACCTCCGAGGTTGAGAAAGGAACCTCGGAGGTTGTATCCCTTCCGTACGAGGGCGAAGGAACGCTGGTGAATTCCGGCGATTTTGACGGTTTGCAGTCTAAGGAGGCGATTGACAAAATTACCCAATTTTTGAAGCAGAAAAAACTTGGAAAAGAGGCCGTGGATTACAAGTTGCGGGACTGGGTATTTTCCCGCCAGCATTATTGGGGGGAGCCGATTCCCATTGTCTTCTGCCGCCATTGTTGGGAAACCAAAAGCGAGAAAGAGAAGGGAATCGCTCGGGAGGGGGTTGATTTCGTGAAAATTGCTGGCAAAGAGCACGCGGTAGTGCCACTATCGGAAGAAGACCTGCCAGTCGAATTGCCTTTTGTGAATAATTATAAGCCAACCGAAACTGGTGAGTCCCCGCTGGCAGGGATCAAAGAGTGGGTCGAAGTCTCCTGCCCTATCTGTAATTCGCAGGCGAGAAGGGAGACTGATACGATGCCAAATTGGGCGGGGAGCTCCTGGTACTTCCTCCGTTATCTGGACCCCCACAATGATCGGCGGTTGGTAGATCAAAAGAAAGCAAAGTATTGGATGCCGGTGGATTGGTATAACGGGGGGATGGAGCACACTACCTTGCATTTACTCTACTCCCGATTCTGGTACAAGTTTCTTTACGATCTGGAGCTGGTGCCCGGTCCGGAGCCCTATGCTAAGCGAACCTCCCACGGGGTCGTGTTGGGATCGGACGGCCAGAAAATGAGCAAATCGCGGGGAAACGTAGTCAACCCCGATGAAGTGGTAGCTGAATTCGGCGCCGACACCTTTCGGGTGTATGAAGCGTTTATAGGGCCGTTTGAGCAAATGGTCGCTTGGGACCCGCGAGGCGTGTTGGGGGTGCGCCGCTTTCTGGATAGGGTTTGGAAAGCTCACGCGGAGATTGTGGATCGCAAAACCAAATCTTCGGACCCCGGGATCGGGCGCCAGTTGCACCGGCTGATTAAAAAAGTTGAGGAGGACACTCTCGCTCTCAAATTCAACACTGCGGTGGCGGAGATGATGAAATTTGGGAACGAAGTAGCGGACCGCGGCTTTCAGGTTTCAAAGGAAGATTGGAAGACTTTTCTGCGGGTTCTGGCGCCTTACGCCCCCTACTTGGCGGAAGAGCTTTGGCACGATCTGGGGGAGAAGGAGAGCGTGCACCGGCAGTCTTGGCCGAAGTATGATTCGCGGCTTGTAGCGGCCGAGATCGTGACGGTGGTGGTGCAGGTGGACGGGAAGATGCGCGGAAAAATGGAGCTCGCCGCGGGAACCGCCGAGGCCGAGGTTTTGAAACAGGCTCGAGCGATCCCTGCGGTCCAAGCCCATCTTAACGGGAGAAAAGTTGCAAAAACCATTTTCATCCCCGATAATCTGATCAATTTCGTTCTTAGCTAGCCCCTGCCCCGGAAAATGGGGGAATTTACTAGTCGACATCGGCACAGTTTGGTACTTGCGCTTTCTGGCGCAATTCTTCTGGGTTCCGGAGTTTCTTTAGGGGTTGGAATTTCCGAGCTGTCCAAGTCTTCTCCTCCGTTGCAAACTTCCGGTTTCGCCTCTGTTTCGGAGGAGGAACCGGCGAGCCAATCGGCTGGTAAGCCAATTGCTAATCTCATTAATATCAACACCGCTTCCGCGGCGGAGTTAGAGACGCTACCAGGGGTTGGCCCGAGTAAAGCGGCCGCAATTATAAATTACCGAGAGGAAAACGGGCCATTTAGGGCCGTTTCTGAGATCCAGAACGTTTCTGGTATTGGTCCAGCGACTTATGCGAAGTTGAAGGGTCAAATCACGGTGGAGTAATGGACCTCCTAACCGGTTTGCGCGAATCGATTGCGGCCTTTGTTCGATCCGGTCTGCCCGAGCCGCATTCTTCCTTGCTGTTGGGGATGATTCTGGGAATTAAGTCCGGCTTTCCGCCGGATTTTTACGAAGCGCTCCGAGTGAGCGGTACTTTGCACGTGGTAGTGGTTTCGGGTTTTAACATTACTATCATCATTAATACCCTTGCCCGTGCGCTAATTTTTATTCCGCTGAAAATTCGTCTTTTTATCACTCTCTTGTTTATTACTGCTTTTGTCCTTTTGGTAGGGGTTAACCCTCCAGTGGTGCGGGCCGCTTTGATGGGTGCGGTTGGTCTGCTGGCGACGGTTTTGGGGCGCCAAGGTGACGCTCTAAGGGCCCTTCTGCTAGCCGTTTTAGTGATGTTGGTTATCCAGCCAACTTGGGTGGGAGAATTGAGCTTTCAACTATCTTTTCTTGCAACTTTAGGGCTAATTTTGGTGTTTCCCATCCTCGACCGAGTAGTACCTGGCCAAAGTTTCCTTCGGACTGACTTTTTGACTACCATTTCAGCCCAAATCCTGGTTTGGCCCCTCTTAGCGTACCGGTTCGGGACGGTTTCGGTACTTTCTCCAGTGGTAAACGCCTTAGTTTTATGGACAGTTCCGATTGTAACTTATATTGGCTTGGTTACAGCCACAATAGGTTTAACTGTCAAAGAAATGTCTGGTTTGATACTGGTTCCGACGCGGCTCTTCTTGGACTACTTTATCTGGATTGTGGAGCGTTTTTCCACCCTCAAGTGGGGATACTTTGAGGTTTTGCCGTTTTCTCCGTTAGCTTTAATTCTGTACTTTGGAGTTTTAGGAGGAGGATTATGGTTTCTCTACCAGCGATTAACCGGAAAACAATTGAAAAGTTGATTTTAGGGATTCTTTTGGGAACCGTTTTCCTAATCTTTTGGACGCTCACTCCGCGTTTTTCGGCCTATTTATCCGGAGAAGGGCTCTTGATTCGTTTCTACGACGTGGGGCAAGGAGATGCAATCTTAATCGAGAAAGGAACAACCCAGATTCTAGTTGACGGGGGACCAAATGATCGGATCCTTACTTATTTGGGACGGGATTTGCTCCCGTGGGATCGGGAGATTGAGCTCCTGGTGCTGACCCACCCCCATGCAGATCATCTGACCGGTCTCATTCCCGTGATTGAGCGCTACCAGGTCCAAAAGATTCTCTACTATCCTGGTACTCTTGAGAGCCAGGGTTACTCTCGGTTTTTAGTTGCTGTTCAAAAGGAGGGGGCGGAGATTCTGGCCGGTCGGGCCGGGGGAGAAATTCGGTTGAGGGACCTTTTCTTGCAGATACTCTGGCCAATTGATAATTACTACGATCAAAATGCCAATAATGAGTCGTTGGTGCTCCTCTTAGGCTACGCTGATTTTGCCGCTTTGCTCCTGGGGGATGCGGAAGGGGTGGTGCAGTCCAAACTCTCTATCAACCAAGATGTGGATTTGCTAAAAGTGGCTCATCACGGTTCTTGGGATGGGATTTACGAGCCGCTCTTGCGGGAAGTTTCGCCAACCTTGGCGATAATTTCCGTCGGTGCCAATAACCGCTACGGTCATCCTCATCAGCAGACGCTAAAGTTATTTGACAATCTCGGGATACCGTACCTGAGAACCGACCTGGCGGGAACAATTACAGTAAAGAGCGACGGCCGCAATTTCTGGTATGATACAGAAAGATGAGGGAAAAGATTGCGCTGGCGGTAAAAAGTGCCGTTAAAGAACTGTATCAATTGGAACTGCGCCCGGATTTAGGCCACCCCCAATTAGAGAATTTCGGCGATTTTGCCACCCCGGTGGCTTTGGAGGTGGCGCGGCAGATTGGTAGCGATCCGTTGGAGATTGCCAGCCAGCTCAAACTTCGGCTCGAAGGCGAACTGGAAGGTTTCGTCGAGGAGATTCAGGTCGAAAAACCGGGCTTTCTCAACTTCTGGTTGAGTGCCGAGACTTTAATGAAGGAATTAAACGAGGTGGGAGCAAAGGGGGGAGCGTACGGTTCCACCAATCTCGGCGAAGGAAAGACGGTCGTAATCGACTATTCGGCTCCAAATATTGCCAAGCGTTTTGGGATTGGGCACCTCCGCTCGACTGTGATCGGGCAGGCGCTCTACAACTTATACAAATTTTCCGGCTATAAAGTGATCGGGGATAATCATCTCGGGGATTGGGGGACACAGTTTGGTGTGCTTCTGCGCCAGATCAGCCGTAGAAAATTAACAATTAGCAATTTAACGATCGACAAGCTCGAGGAGCTTTACGTGGAATTTCACCGGGAGGCGGAGAAGAAACCAAAGCTAATGGAGGAGGCCCGGGAGTGGTTTTTGAAGTTGGAAAGCGGGGATCGGGAAGCCCGCGAGATCTGGCAAGCGGTGGTGGGTATATCCATGAAAGAATTTGACCGGATCTACCGTCTTTTGGGAGTAGAGTTCGACTACGCTTACGGAGAAAGTTTCTATGAAGACCAAATGCCGGCAGTGATCGCCGAGGTTCGGAGGGCCGGGCTAGCAAAGAGGAGCGATGGGGCCGAGATCGTCGAATTTTCCGAGCTCCCTCCGGCCATTTTGGTTAAGAGTGACGGGGCCACGACCTACTTCACCCGGGATTTAGCCACGATTAAGTATCGGCTGGAGACCTGGAAGCCCCAAATTATCATCTACGAAGTTGGTGCCGATCAGAAGCTGCACTTTCAGCAGGTCTTCGAGGCTGTCCGGCGGTTGGGTTGGGGGGAGGGGGTCGAGTTAGTGCACGTGGCGCACGGGTTGATCCGCTTTGCGGCGGGGAAGCTGTCCACCCGGCGGGGGCAGACTGTCAAGCTGGAGGAGGTTTTGGACGAGGCTATCGCTCGAGCGGAGAAGCTGGTTGGTAAAAGAGAAGCGGTGACCAAGGCCGTGGGGATTGGGGCGGTAAAGTATTTTGATCTTTCTCACCAACCCCAAACCGACATCATCTTCGATTGGGAAAAGATGTTTTTACTGGAGGGGAATAGTGCTCCCTACCTTCAATACACATACGCTAGAGCAAGTAGCGTCCTTCGCAAGGCAGGGGTCAGCCAGTTGACAGTTGATAGTCGGCAGTCGGCAGTTGGGGAGGAGGAACTGCCGATATTGCGGTACATTTATCGTTTCCCGGAAATTGTAGAAGATGCAGCGAAAAGTTACTCCCCCAACTTGCTTTGCAATTATCTTTTTGACCTCGCTCAACGCTTTAACCGCTTCTACGCTGCGGTACCAATCATCCGGGCCAAAGAAAACCGGGACTTGCGGCTGGCCTTAACTTCTGCGACCGCTCAAGTGCTTAAAAATGGCTTGACGCTTCTGGGAATTGCGACGCCGGAAAGGTTATAATTTTGCATGATGGAACGCACGATGGTGGTTTTCAAACCGGATTCGGTCGAGCGGGGGCTGGTGGGAGAGATTTTAACCCGCTTTGAGCACGCCGGACTTCGGATTGTGGGATCGAAAACCCTGACTGTGACCGAAGATTTTGTAGCTCGTCACTACCCTGATAAACCTGATTTCTTACGCTCAATGGGAATGAAGACTTTGGAGAATTACGCCGAAGTCGGGTTAGACCCGATTAAAGAGTTAGGGACGGACGATCCGGTCGAAATTGGCCGGCGAATCCGTCGCTGGAATATGGAGTTTCTCTCCAAAGGTCCGGTAATTGCTTTTGTGTTGGAGGGGAACCATGCAGTGGCGAACGTTCGCCGGCTGGTTGGCAAAACGATTCCCTCTACCGCCGAGGCCGGTACAATCCGCGGGGATTATTCGGTTGATTCTTCAATTCTCGCTAACCGGGAGAGGCGCGCTGTTCACAACCTCGTTCACGCTTCCGGTACGGTCGAGGAAGCGGAAGAAGAAATCAAACTTTGGTTCAAGCCCTCTGAACTAGTCTAATCAAGCCTAACAGCCTAACCTTCGAGGTTAACAGGATCAATTTTGGGTTTTTTCAATAATTAAGTCCTCAACTCCCGATAGGATGCGATCGGAGCTAATCTTTGCTTCTACGAATTCCCGATAGCCCGCAGGTCCTCCGACCTTACTCGCCCAAAATTCGACTTCTTCTTGGTTGGTGACGGAGGAATTCTTGAATCCTATCCAATCCTGGTAGGAGCTATAACGCCAATCTTGGGGACTTTTGATCTTTCCCGTTCGGTTTGCCTTTTTGGACAGCAATGGGTTGAGATGAATATAGCGGCTTAATTGGAGAACTGATTCCTCATCCCGGATTTCCTTCGATTTAAACTTCCCTTGGAAGAGGACACCACTTCTTTCGTATTTGAGATTGAAGTAGCGGGTGTATCCATTGATCAGATCGGAAACGAACCGGCTGAGTTTTCCGGGATTATTTTTATCAGGCTTCACAAGGAGATGAAAGTGATTAGGCATGATTGCGAAAGCGACAATTATCGCCCTTTCCTCCCGTGAACCTTCGAGGTTGGGGCGGTGGGAAAGGGAAAGGTCGATGAATTGCGAATATGGGATCCGTCTTTCCAGCTTGTAATATTCCAGTAGGCTGACGAAGCGTTGATAGTCGCGGGCGCCTTCGAAGATTCGCGATTTTTCTTTCACGGCCCGATTATAAATGTGATAGTAAAAATCGGGGTTGAAATTTCTTGGTTGGGAGGTCATCCTTGGGGCTATTTTAATACCGCTTCAAAAAACTGCAAGTTTCCTCCCGTTAACCTCGAGGGTTAGGGTTGGCGGAGTTCGGCGGTGATAATCAATCGGTTTAATGCGACTCCGGGAGGGTCGCAAGTTTGCAGTGTCAGGTGGGGGGTGTCGAAGGTCTGGGTGAGGGGCGCGGTGTTGAAGCCGGAGACAACCTCTTTCTCCGCAACGTAGTAGTCATAACGTTCGCCTTGGTAGTAAATGACGATCCGGTCATTTTTTTCTAGCTTGCGCAGGAGGTTAAACACGCCAGAGTAGGGTCCGTAGTTCCAGAAATCTAGGGCGGAATGGGCGAAGAGATAGGAGTTGCCGTTCTGCCCCGGTTTGACGGTTCCTTTAGCGTGGGCGACGCCGCGGTCCAGCGCCTTGAGATAGGCGCTTTTGTCGGAAACAGGAACATCCGCAATTATTGGTGCATTCACCCCAATTTTCTCAATCACAATCCCGAACTGCGTGGATTTTGGAGTAACTTTTAGGGGGGTAGGCTGGCGGAGGAGATTAGCAAACGGGCTCTCCGGCTCTTCCGCCGCGGGGGTTTCATCAACCGTAAAATGTTGACCTCGCAGGCGCCAATAGGCGTAAAGGGTTTCTTGCCGGATTATACCCCAGAAAGAGGCGATGAAATAAACAGCTGCCCCGAGAATTAGGGCGTTGGAGAGGGTTCTTAGCGCGATGAGCTTCCAGTCTAAGCCGCGGATTTTTTCGAACATTTCTGGTCGGGGAGGGGGGAATTGAACCCCCTGCCTCCCGCACCCGAAGCGGGCGGTCTACCGATGACCTACTCCCCGACAGCTGGGAGGAAAGAAGTGCGCAGTTGGTATAATTATACCCGAAGGCCCCTGTAGCTCAATTTGGACAGAGCAGACCCGTCCTAAGGGAAAGGTTGCAAGTTCGAGTCTTGCCAGGGGCACCACCTTCCCCTCTCCTTGACTTTCCTGTTCAGTTTTTGCTATGAATAACTTCAGCAAACCTACTCGAACTTAAACAAATATCCTGACAAGGATATTTGCTAGCGACACCGATCGCTTCTAGTTACGGGAGGGTTTGCAGAACTGCCCAATGAGTGATAGATCTACTGCCCAATCTATCGAGTTTCCTTCTCGTCGGACTCTTTCTGTTTCCCAAGCGGCTAGATTCTTAGGCATCTCCGCTGAAACTCTTCGCCGATGGGACCGAAAAGGTCTCCTTAAACCCTTCCGGACCAAGGGGGGCCAGCGCCGCTATTCTTTGGCAGTTTTGGAGGCCTATCGGAAAGGAGAGCGTCCCGCTCGGGCGAAGCTCCCAATTTCGGAAGCCGCCCGGCGCTTGGGGGTGCACCCCGAAACTCTGCGGCGCTGGGAACGGGCGGGGGAGATTCAAGCCGAACGGACCAGCGGAGGCCAGCGGCGCTACTCGTTGGATCAACTGGAGCAGATTGCTTCTGCTACGGCTTCCCCGGTCTTTTCTTCGCCAACATCGCAACCCGAAAGTCAACCAACTGGTCAATCAAGCTTTCCCCCCAAAATTCCGGTTCGGACGCTGGAACAGTTCCGGCCCCGGCCGAATTATCGGTTCCTCGAGGCGTTCATTTTGGTGCTAGGGTTGACCGTAGCCGTTCTTGGTTGGAACCAACTTTCTCCCCTGACTAAAGAGCGAATCCAGCGGGCGTTCGCTCCTAGTGTGCTGACACCGATCGTAGATATCAATGACGTGATGGATTACCGGCTCAGCGGAGACCGTGAAGTTTTGGGGGTCCGATTTAAATTTCCCGCCGATCTTCCCGGCTTGGTTACCAAAACTTTGGCGGTCCTCGGCGACAGCGTGCTGAACGGGACGCGTTTTCTCGGCACCATTTTCTTCGGCCCCGCGAACGATTACTTCATTAATCCCGCCGGCGGCGCTTCGTTCCGCCGTGTTACCAGCCTAGAGGGAGAGATTACCAGCTTGGAAGTCAAGAACCTCACCGTCACCGGCACCACTACCGGAGTGACCGGAACCGGGGGAGGAGGAATTGCGACCGGAGGGGATGCCGATACCCTGGAAGGGAAGCCGGGAGATTACTACCTCAACTGGGCGAACTTCACCCATACTCCCGCGATTGTTTCTTCAATAAATAAT
>CAZEID010000013.1:0-45616 GCA_964512075.1 uncultured Candidatus Saccharibacteria bacterium
GCAGGCGGGAGTGGGGAAGTTCGTGGCGGTCGGGACGATTTGCGCCTACCCCAAATTCACGCCGGTCCCGTTTAAGGAGGAAGATCTCTGGAACGGGTACCCAGAGGAGACAAATGCCCCGTACGGACTGGCGAAGAAGATGATGCTGGTCCAGTCCCAGGCTTATCGCCAGCAGTATGGGTTCAACGCGATCTATCTTCTTCCGGTGAATCTCTACGGGCCGGGCGACAACTTCGATCCCGCCAGCTCGCACGTGATTCCGGCGCTGATTAAGAAATGCGTAGACGCTATTCGAGCGGGAGAGAAGAAGATCGTAGTCTGGGGGAGCGGCAAACCAACTCGGGAGTTTCTCTACGTCGAAGATGCGGCGGAAGGGATTGTGCTCGCCGCCGAGCGTTACGACAAATCCGATCCGGTCAATCTCGGTTCGGGGAGAGAGATTTCGATCCGGGAGCTGGCGGGGTTAATTGCCAAGCTGACCGGATTCAAAGGCCAACTCGTTTGGGATACCAGCCGGCCTGACGGTCAGCCCCGGCGGATGCTCGATACCTCCCGTGCTAAGCGAGAGTTTGGCTTCGCTGCGCAGACTGATTTTGAGGAAGGTTTGCGCCGCACGATCGAATGGTACAGGGGTGCTCTCGATTAGAGTACCCTTTTTTTGCTATCCAAGTGGTAAAATCTGAAGAGTGGCAGTGACGGAAACGGTTATAAGGCCAAAGCGGGGTTTGGCGCTAAATCTCAAAGAAATTTGGGATTGCCGCGAGCTGTTTTACTTTTTGGCTTGGCGGGACATTAAAGTTCGCTACAAACAGACCATCTTCGGAGTCGCTTGGGCGATCCTTCAGCCGTTCATCTTAATGGTGGTTTTTTCCCTTTTCTTCGGGGGAGTAGTGGGGATCTCGGCCGATGGGGTTCCTTACCCCATCTTTTCCTACGCCGGGCTTTTGTTCTGGCAGTTTTTCTCGGGGGCAGTGAGTAAAGTGAGCGGGAGTTTTGTCAGCAACTCCGGAATTGTGCAGAAGATTTATTTCCCCCGCTTAATCCTTCCTCTCTCCGCGACAGTGGTTTCTCTGGTGGATTTTGTCATGGCGGCGATGGTTTTTGCGGGACTTTTGGTCTACTACCAATTTGCTCCAACTCCCCTGGGGGTTCTTTTGGTTGTTCCGGCAATTTTAATCACCTTTTTAGCCGCGACCGGGCTTGGGACTTTTTTAGCAACCCTCAACGTTAAATATCGGGACGTGGGGCACGCTCTGCCATTTTTTATTCAGCTCTTGCTTTTCTTGACGCCGGTGATTTACCCGGTTTCGCTGGTGCCGGAGCGATTTCGCTGGCTGATCCAGCTTAACCCGATGGCGGGGGTGATTGATGCGATCCGGGCGAGTTTCTTGGGTCTAGGGGAGGTGAATTGGGAATCTTTGGGTCTGGCCGCTTTGATTAGCATCGCGCTTTTCGTCTTCGGTTACTTGTATCTGAAGCGGTTTGAGAGCGAGTTTGCCGATATAATTTAGGGGAAAAATTCTAATCACTAAACCATAAATTCTAAACAAGCATTAATGGTACAAACTACAAATAACAAACAATACGATTTAGAAGACCGAACGTTAAAGTTTGCGAGATCGGTTAGGGATTTTGTGAATAAATTGCCAAAAACTGCAGCGAATTTTGAATATGGTAAGCGGCTTCTTAGGTCGAGTGGATCTATCGGGGCAAATTACATTGAGGCGAACGAGTCGTTAAGCAAGAAAGATTTTGCGATGAGAGTGAAAATCTGTAAGAAAGAAGCCAAAGAGAGCCGATACTGGTTAAACTTGGTTGATCCGGGAAATGGAGAAGAGTTGGAGAAGGAACAAAACAGTTTGTTTGGCGAAGCGACAGAATCAATGAAAATTTTTGGGAGCATTTTGGAGGGTTCAAAATAATGTTTGAAGAATTGGAATTTGGGTTTTGTTTAGAATTTCGAGTTTCGAATTTAGAATTTGAAGACTGATGCTTAAGCCCGTCATCGAAGTTAAAAATCTATCCAAGGTCTACAAAATTTCGCACGCGCGGAAGCCTTACCATACCCTCCGAGAGGATTTGGTTGAGGCAGCTAAGACACCGCTCCGTTTTTTGCGCGGGCACCGGACTGAAAAGGAAGAATTCTGGGCGCTTAAAGATGTCAGCTTCGATGTTAAGCAAGGGGAGGTTCTAGGGATTATCGGTAAGAACGGGGCCGGCAAGTCTACTTTACTTAAGATCCTTTCGCGCATCACCAATCCCACTAGTGGAAGTGCCGTCCTCCGGGGGCGAGTCGCTTCGCTCTTGGAAGTAGGAACAGGTTTCCATCCGGAACTAACCGGGCGGGAGAATATTTATTTGAACGGGGCGCTTTTAGGGATGAGCCGACAGGAGATTACGCGCAAATTCGACGAGATTGTCGCTTTTGCCGAAGTCGAGAAGTTTTTGGACACTCCGGTTAAGTTTTATTCCTCGGGAATGTATGTCCGGCTGGCGTTCGCCGTGGCGGCGCATCTGGAGCCGGAGATTTTGATTGTGGATGAGGTTTTAGCGGTGGGGGATGCGCAGTTTCAGAAGAAGTCGTTGGAAAAAATGAGCGAGATTGCAAGGAGCGGCCGCACAATTCTTTTTGTTAGCCACAACTTGGGTGCTATTCGCCAACTCTGTGGGCGCGCGGTTCTTATGGACGCGGGGAGGGGGGTAGTGTTCAAAAGCTCAGCGGAAGCTGTAGCGAAGTATCAAACTTTGGGGGTAACTACCTCTCCGAAGGGGAAATACATTTCAGTCGGGGAAAAGGGGCTCCTCTTTACTGATCTCCATCTTAACGGGGTGGAATTAGCTCGCGAACCGACGGTTCTGTCGGGGGATCCCCTTAAATTCTCATTTCACTACCGTTCCGATAAAATAAATCAAGATATCCTGATCGGTTTGAGCATTAAAAGTGCTAGGGATGGCTCTAAATTAATTTTTACTCACAATCAACTCGAATCTGCGAAGCACTTAACCGGAGAAAAGGGAAACATCTTTGCTACTTTGTACGTTCCGAAACTCGCGCCGGGTTTGTACAACGTTGAACTTACTGTTTTGGTTGATTCAAATTATTACATTCAAGATCTCCCAATTGGATCTTTCCGGGTTGCAGGCGTTCCTTCGTTTCGTTCTAAGCAAACGTTCGATTCCTTTCCTTCCTCCCTCTTAGTTGATTCAGACTGGAGTTTCGAGGCCGGATGAAGATACTGTTAAGTTACAGTCGTTATTTTTTTGATCCAGCCAAAGAGCCAAAGGAGCATAAACATTGGGGATATTCAGCAAGCATTCTGGCGCGAACCCTTTATCGTCTCCTCTCCGAGATTGGTGATGTCACTTATGTTGATGGTGATAACTTTCAGAGTGTCTCGGGGCGGGAGTTCGACCTCTTTGTTGGGATCGCGAGCCATTTTTCAGATATCCTCGATGTCTGCAAAGTAAAGAAAAGCATTTTTTGGGCGGTGAATATGCATCCTTACGAGAGAAACCGTTTGATTATCGATTTTTATAAGCGGCTTAATCTCCCAAAGGAAGCTCTCGTTGGGTCGGACTTGGTTGATGCTAAAGGAATTTCTGCTTCGTTGCAGAGAGCAGATTATATCCTCGGTGTTGGAAATGTCGAGACGTACAATTCTTACATCAGGCAAGGTATTCCCAAAAATAAAATTAAGATTTTAAACTACGGCGTGGGGAAATTGCCTAAGACAGCCGTCGGTGGATCGATTCCTCCAACTCGCCGCTTTCTCTACGCCTCTTCTGATATCGGTCTTAGGAAGGGTTTTGATTTAGTTTACGATCTTTTCGTGCGAGCTCAAGAAAGGGGGATTAATTTTCGGTTGGATGTGGTGGGTAATCCTATGAACCCTTTTTACGAGAGAAAAATAAAAGCCCTTGAAGGTGCGCTAGATGGCAAGATGGTTTACCATGGTTGGGTCAATTCTGCTTCGTCTGCTTACCAGGAGGTTTTCTCTCACGCCACCTACCTTGTGTTTCCTTCTCTTGAGGAGGGCCAGGCGGGAACGGTTTTAGACGCTCTCCGGTATGGCGTAATTCCTCTCATTAGCTCCCGGGCTGGAATTGATTTTTCACCGTTAGGGTTCCTGGAGAGTGAGGTCGATTCGCCGAAAAATCTTGAGATTATCCAACAGGCGGCAAACCTTCCGGATTCTTCTGTGCGAAATCTTCAGGCGAAGACGCGAAAATATTACAGCGAGTTTCACGAAAGTTTCGAAACCCCGTTGCGAGAAGCACTTTGGGGATGTGTGCGAGATGAGCTCTATCCCAAGGTGAGTGTGATTATGCCGATTTTTAATAAGGAAAAAACCATTCTTTCCAATCTCCGTTTGCTGGATTCCGCTTGCCGGAGCTACGGTAACGTTGAAGTGCACATCATCTTTGATGGCTGCACTGATAAGACAGAGAAGATTACCCGGAGTTTTTATCACAGTAGAAATAAGGAAAAATATCCCGTCACTTTTGAGGTTACTCCGAACATATTCGAGGTAAAGACTAATAATATTGGATTAAAGAAAGCAACCGGGAAGTACTGTATGATCATTCAGGACGATACTTATATTTATGACCGGAATGCTCTTTGGGAATCTGTAATCTTTCTCGAGAGAGATCCTACTTGCGCCATTTTGGGTGGTTTGGCGGGGGTGAACTTTTATCCCATCGGTACTCATCTTGCGGGAGAGGGGCAGATTGTGATGAGTGATAACGAAGTCTACTGGCGGCAGGACGGGCGAACCGACCCCTCCCTGAAGAATAAAATTTTTGAAGTAGATGCTTGCATGCGGGGGCCCCTCTTCGTTAGAAAAGACTTTTTGGAAGAGCACGGTTACCTGGATGAGGTCTACGCCCCGTTATATCAGGACGATATGGACTTGTGCTTTCGGGCACGTAAGTTTGGAAAGAAAGTGTACGCGATTCTTCTGGACGTAGAGAATACTTCATTGACTATGAAAAGTTATGACTCCCAAAAATCAGCGCGCTTTAGCGAGATTGTTAAGAGAAATACCAAAATTTTTTACGAAAGATGGTCACCATCGACAGTTAAGGACTATCTCTGGGTTCACAGGACGCCCCTGTTCTCGGGTTGCCGCTATGTTGACTTTGGCTCGATTAGAGCTAAAGTGCATCACGCTTGGTTACGCGCCACTGGTCTATCTCTCTTTGCTGGTTGGAAGAAGTCTTCGCTGGTGCGATTTCTTGAGTCCGTAGTTGGACGAGTAAAGTCGAAAGCTAGAGAGATTTATTACCGGAAAAGTTTGCCTCACGAAGTGCATTACGCAGTGAGTACCACAAAGAAAAAAATGTTGCTTAGGAAAGCGCTTAAAGAATCAATCAATTTATTTTTGGGAGTATTTGGCTTAGAAATCAGGCGGAAACCAGACGTTGAAAAAAGGTTGCCTCCTCCGGCGGTTGCGGAGTCTCAAAAAGAGAAGTGGTTGCGTAAACTAGATATCGGTACGGTTATTGATGTTGGGGCGAACGAAGGCCAATTTGCGGCTGAAATCTCGCGCATTATCCCCGGAGTAAGGGTAATCTCATTCGAGCCGTTGGTGGATTGTTACAAAAAGCTTCTAGAGAACGGAGGTCGGTTTCCAGACTTTAGCGCTTACAATGTCGCTCTCGGGGACCGTAAAGGAAAGGTGAAAATTTATCGTAGTGAGTTTTCTCCCTCTTCCTCCTTACTTCCCATGGGGGAAACCCACAGGCGAGTGTGGCCCTTTACGGCCAAAACTACACTTGAGGAAGTTAAGATGGCTCGTCTTGACGACATCATTAAAGATAACGATATCAAGGGCCGACTGTTAATAAAAATTGATGTTCAGGGCGTTGAAGATAAGGTGATAATGGGCGGTAGAAGGACCTTCTCCAAAGCTTGTGCGGTGATTATTGAGGTTAGTTTCAAAGAACATCTCTACAAAGGACAGGCTAGTTTTGACCAGGTTTATAAGCTTCTCCGCAAGTTTGGATTTTCCTACCGGGGGAATTGGTGGCAAGGCGAAGACCCCGACGACGGTGCTCCTCTGCAAGCGAATGCCATTTTTATTAAGGACAGGGAAGTCGAGTCATGGTGAAGCAAGAAGGCGGTGAAGTTGAGCCATTGGTTTCTGTGATCACTCCTGCTTATAACGCCGCGAAGTATTTGTCGCAGACGATCCAAAGCGCCTTGGGCCAGACCTACAAAAATATTGAGATTGTTGTAGTTGATGATGGTTCGACGGATGGAACGGAGGATCTAAAAGTTCTCCAAGATCGGCGCGTGCGCTACCTCAAAATTAAGCACTCCGGCGGTCCGGCGACTCCCCGAAACGTAGGGATCAAGAAGTCTAGGGGGGATTTAATCGCTTTTTTGGACTCCGACGATGTTTGGCGGCCGGAAAAACTGGAAAAGCAGATTTCTTTTATGCAGAAAGGCGGATTTGATTTTGTTTCCAGCGACGCTGGCGTTATCGATAAAAACGGAAAGAAAACCAAAGATAGTTATTTAGCTCACTTGGGAAATCTGAATAATTTGGGCCCTCAGGTATTCCCGCGGCTTTACGAGAGCAACTTTGTGATTACCTCTTCCGCGCTCGTCCGCCGGGAGGTTTTTGACAAAGTGGGTTTTTTTGACCAAAGTCCCCGGATGGTGGGAGTAGAGGATTATGATCTGTGGCTGCGTATATCGGCCGTCGGCGCCAAATTCGGGTTTCTCCCCGAACGGCTGCTTCTTTATCGCGATCGCGCCGGGAGTTTGAGCGACCGGACGCAGAGTTTCAACTACGAGCGGGAGCTAAGAGTTGTGGCAAAAAACTTGAAAATGGCCCGAAAGTTTTTGGGAGCAAAAAGCAAGCTGCGTCCGTTTAATTTGAGCCTTACGATTGTCTCTGCCAGCAAAGGGAAAAGCTTAATAATGTATTGGAAGTATAAGGCTCTCTGTTTTTGGTATTTTCCGTTCGGAACGGGGAGTTCAAGAGAACTTTTTTCTCTGGCGAAGCATATTATTAAGTTATGAAGGTATTGCACACCGTTGAATTTTACGATCCCTCCGTTGGCGGGATGCAGGAGGTGGTCAAACAGTTATCGGAGCGGTTGGTAAAGATGGGTCACGAAGTGACCGTGGCAACCACCAAACTTTCCGACCGCAAATCTTTGGATATCAATGGCGTGAGGATTGTGGAGTTTGCAATCTCCGGCAATCTCGTCCGTGGTCTTGCGGGCGAAGTCGAGAAATATCGAAAATTTCTGACTGGATCCCAATTTGATGTGATAACCAACTTTGCCGCCCAGCAGTGGGCAACTGATCTTGCTTTAGATGTGCTGGACGAAATAAGCGCGAAGAAGGTGTTTGTCCCGACCGGATTTTCGGGATTTTACCTTCCGGAGTATAAAAGTTACTTTAAAAAGATGGAAATCTGGATCAAAAAGTACGACGTGAGCGTTTTCCTTTCCAACGATTACCGGGATATTAACTTTGCCCGCAAAGTGGGAGTACCTCGAAATAAAATGGCAATTATTCCCAACGGGGCCAGCGAAGAGGAGTTTTTGCCCCCAAGCAGAATCGATATCCGGAAGCGCTTCGGGATTCCTAAAAGCCATTTTTTGATTCTCCATGTTGGTTCCCACACAGGAGTCAAGGGACATAAGGAGGCAATTGAAATCTTCTCTCGCGCCCGAGTAAAGCACGCCGCGTTTTTGCTGATTGGAAATATTTTCGGTGGGGGATGTAGCTTGTCCTGCCCCCGCCGGGCCCTCTTCTTCAACCTTTCGCCGCGCCGGTGGAGTGATGGCAAGCGTTTGATTGTTGCGCAGCTCCCGCGCGAAGAAACGGTCGCGGCTTACCAGGCCGCGGATCTGTTCTTGTTTCCCTCCAACATTGAGTGCTCGCCGATCGTCCTTTTTGAAGCAATGGCTTCCAAGACCCCTTTCCTGACCGCCGACGTCGGCAATTCCGCCGAAATTGTAAAGTGGTCCGGGGGAGCGGGAATCGTTCTCCCGACCGATAAGGACAAGCAGGGCTTTGCCCGGGTGCAGATTCCCGGTTCGGTTAAAGTCTTGGAGGAGATTTATCGGGATCCGGTCCGGCGCAAGAAGATGGCAGCGGCGGGCTTTCGGGCTTGGAGGAGACGCTTTACTTGGGAGAAAATTGCGGGAAATTACGAGGCGCTGTATCGGAAGTTGTTAAAAAAATGATCACCGTTGATGTTTTTGGGGGGTTGGGGAACCAGATGTTTCAATACGCGTTGGGGCGACACCTTTCAATCCGGAATAAGTCTCCTTTAATCCTCCGTCCTGTCGACGTGGGGGCGTTTTCGAAGAGGCCCTACGCTTTGGGGTGTTTTAAACTCTCACCAGAAGCGAGAGTGGTGTCTGGTGCTCAGAGAACTGGGCTTAGGGAAAGGCTGCGGTCGCTTTTGGGGAGAGGGGAGGTGTTCGTTCGGGAGAAGGGATTTTCCTTTGACTCTAGGATTTTGGAACTAAAAGGAGACGTTCACTTGCACGGCTACTGGCAGAGCGAGAAATATTTCAAAGATATCCGCGAGACGATTTTGGAGGATTTTACCCCGATCCGCCCGTTGCGGGGTCGCAACCAAAAAGTTCTTGATGAGATTGGAAGCTCAAGCTCGATCAGTGTTCACGTGCGGCGGGGCGATTACGTGATTGATCCGCAGACCAATAAATTCCATGGCATTTGCGGACCGGAGTACTACAAAAAAGCTGTCGAGATTATTGCCAAGAAAGTTAAAAGCCCGGTCTTCTATTTTTTCTCGGACGATATCGATTGGGTCAAGAATAATCTAAGGACCAAGTTTAAGAATGTTTACGTGGACTGGAACCAAGGCGACCAGAGCTTCGTGGATATGCAGTTGATGAGCCATTGTCGGCACCACATCTTAGCTAACAGTAGCTTCAGTTGGTGGGGAGCGTGGCTAAATCGGAATCCGCATAAGATCGTGGTTGCACCCGAAAGGTGGTTTCAGGAAAGGAGCTTGGATACGCGGGACTTGATTCCGGAAGGATGGTTGAAGATATGAGTAATTCAAATTCTAAGCACGAAGTACGAAATTCTAAACAAATTACAAATTCAAAATCCCAAATTACAAACAGTTTGGAGTTTGAAAAAATTTTGAAGCTTAATTACTGGTTAGCCTGCCTGCCATAAGCAGGGATTTAGAGTTTATGATTTAGAATTTGGTGAATGGTGTTTAAACCCCGAGCAAAAATTGCTAATTACGAGTTACTCCGCAAGCCGAAGGTCTCGGTTGTGATGCCGACTTATAATGCTCGGGAGTACCTTCGCGAGGCGATTGAGAGCGTTCTTAACCAGACCTTCAAGGATTTTGAATTTTTGATCATTGACGACGGTTCCACCGATGACACGGTTGAAATCATCAAAAGCTACCGCGACCCGCGGGTCGTTCTGCACCGCCGCCGCCATCGGGGGCTAGTTTCGGCTTTAAACTACGGTATTAAGGTCGCCCGGGGGGAGTATATCGCGCGGATGGACGCCGATGATATTTCGGAGCCCCGGCGGTTCGAGCTTCAGGTTGAATTCTTAGACGGCCACCCCGACCACGTTCTGGTCGGGACTACTACTCAGATTATTGATACCAAGGGACGGACCGTGGAGGTCGCGGCAGAGCCGCTTGGTCACGAAGAGCTCCAGCGGGGTCTGCTGGTAAGGAATGTTTTGGCCCATGGTTCGGTGATGATGCGAAAAGAGGTTGTGCGCCAAGTTGGCGGGTACGATCCCAAAGCGGTCCACGCCGAAGATTACGATCTCTGGGCGCGGATCTCCCGGAAGGGGAAGCTAGCAATCCTTCCTTTGCCTCTTTTTAAATGGCGCTTGAATCCGCAGGGGATTTCAGTTACAAAGGCTAAGGTTCAGCGGCGGACCGTTGAGCGGATTAAAGAGCGCCAGTGGCAGGATTTTCTGCGGAGCGGAAATTCTCTCAAGGTGGATTTCGGCGAAGTTTGGCGAAGGAGACTGCAGAAGGAGGACCTTTCCGACCCATTTTGGCGCCGCCGCCGCCAAGCGCTGGCGGTGATTTTTTCACGGTTGGGGAGGGAGTTTCTGCTGCGGGGGAGACGGATAGAAGCGTTTCGGCATATCCTGGCGGCGGTGATTCTTTTTCCCCGTTCTCCCGTCAATTACTTTTATCTTTTGGCGCTTCTTTTCCCGCGGGGCTTTTTAATTCCGGCGGAAGATTTGCTTCGGCCGCTTAAGCAGTTTCTAGTGCGGATTTGGCACTCCGTTCGGCTAGTTAGTTTCGTCGAGCTTCCCGAAGGGGGGATTTTGTTTGTTCGGCGGGGAGTTTACCCCGGGTTCGATTTTCCCGAGGCGCACCAGTTCGCGGAGGAGTTGGTGCGGCGGGGAAAGCGGGTGGGGATCGTATGCCTAAGGAGTCGGGGAGAACCTTCTTACGAAGTGATTAACGGGGTTAAAGTTTTCCGCCTGGCGCCGAACGTTAAGTTTTTCCGCTGGCTCTTCCAGTTTTTGCTGCTCTTCAATCTTTGGGGAAGGCGTTTTGATGTGGTCCACGTTTTTTGGGGGAAGGGTTTTTCTCTACTACCGATTTTCGCGCGGCGAGCGGCCCGAAAGTGGGTGTTGGATGTGCGTTCGGGGCATATCGGCGGATTCTTCTCTTCTTTGCTTAACAACGGCTTGGTAGTGGCGGATTCTTATTTCTTTGATCACGTGATTACTTTGGATGAGCGGCTTTTCCGCAAGCTTTGGCGGAGTTCGCCTAAACCCCGAAATTTACACTTTGTCCCTATGGGAGTGAACGAAAAAGTTTTTCGTCCCCAGCCGGCGAGAGAGTTAGCCCAAAAGTTGGGAGTTGGTGAAAGTGACTTTGTTTTAGTGTACCAGGGAACTCTGGATAAATCGCGGCGGTTGGACCAGTTTTTGCGGGGATTCTCTTTTGCCGCGCGCCGGGTCCCCCAGCTCAAGTTTTTGGTGGTGGGGGATGGGTTAAATCGGGGTCGGCTGGAAGAGGAAGTGCGGCGGCTGGGAATTACTGACAAAGTTATCTTCGTCGGGCGCGTCCCCTACCAAGAGGTTTCCCGTTACGTCTCGGTCGGAAAGGCGGGGGTTTCTTATGTCCCCCAGACGAAGCCCTTTTTGAACCAGCAAGTAACCAAAACTTTGGAGTATCTCGCCTGCAAGAGGCCGGTACTGGCGACCCGGCTTCCTTTCCACGAGGATTTGGTGAAGCCCGCTCTCGGAGTGCTAATCAACGACGATTCCCGCTCGGTGGAGCAGGGGATTTTGGAACTAGTGCGCTTGGAAAGAGAAGGGAAGCTGAAGGTTTCTCGATCCGCCATCAAGGACTTAACTTGGTCGGCGCTGGTGCGCCAGCGGCTTTTGCCAATTTACGAATCGTGAAGATCCTCTAGAATTAGGAGACGGGATGCGTTTGCTGCGTGCGGTTAGTAAAAATTTAACTTGGGAACGGGCGGGGGCGGCATCTTTCTTAGTCTTTCTCCTGCTTACCCCGCTTACTTACAAGATTCAACTCCGGCCGGGCCTTTACCAAGAGGGGATCTATGTTAGCCCCTTGGTACCACTCTTAGCTTTGAGCGTAGGGCTCTTTTTACGGTCCTTTTGGTGCAAGGAGCGGGAACGGTTTTGGAGAAGGGTCAGGGAATTTTTAGTTCCCCACCCGATCGCAGAATTGTTTTACATCCTCGTTTTGATTCTCTTATGGTCTTGGGTCTACGGGCTTTTCCTGACGGGAGATTTTGCCGGAGGGGACCTCCTGCGACTGATAAAGTATGGGCTTTACTTCTTGGTTTTTCCCTTGGCCGTAAGAACTGCTTCGGTTTTGGGGAAGCGGGGAGTCCGGTGGGTCTTGGGGTTGCTTCTCTTAGTTGGGGTGATCACTTCGGTAGTTTCACTGGTCCGAATTCATCAATTTGTATCCGCCGGCAATGTAATTGATTTTTGGCAGTACAGTCCCAACTCCCACAGCGTCGGTTTTTTGGGGCAGTATTTGGACCTTTCGGATTTCAGCGTTGGTCAAATCCCTAAGGCGGCCCACGCCACTTTTGGGCTTTACCTTTCGGCAGTTCTGGCCGTGGGGTTGGCACTTCTTTCCGAAGCGCGCCGAGGGCTTAGTTCGATTGGCTTGTTTCTAGGGATTGGGACGCTCGTTGCGGCCCTCTTGTACACGCTTTCGCGGGGAGCGGTTGCCACCGGCGGCTTCGTGGTTGCGGCGGGCTTGTTGGGACTTCTTTTGCGGAGGCGCTTGGGGACGGCGCTGGGGCTGGGGCTTTTTTTGGTTTTAGAGACGGCAACCCTCCTTCAACTTAATCCTGAAGTTTCCCAGAAGTTCGCTTCCACTTTTCCGGGAGCAGAGAAGCTAGGGGAGCAGGTGGTCGCGCTTTCGGCCCCGGTGGGGCGAGGGGTTTTGAGTGCCCTCTCCCTCCTTAAGGATTCTCCGGGCGCTTTCCAGGCTTCGCCGCTCCCGCCGGAACCGGTTGCCGCCTCTAAAGTTGAGGAGTATTCCGCTCCCGCGCTCCCTTTTGATAAGTCTTTTAACGATCGGGTGGTGACGTGGGAGAACCTCTGGGCGCTTTTGCGCTCCCGCCCTTCATTTTTTGTTTTGGGGGTCGGGTACAGCATTGATAACCTGGCTCATTTTACGGGCGGTACGGTAGTCTATCCCCACAGCCTGTTATTGGATATGTGGGTCCGCGGGGGGCTTTTATCCCTGGCGTTGGTTTTGGCCGTTTGGCTGCTGCTTTTCCTTAAGGTGGTCCAGTTTATCCTCTCGAAAGATAAATTAGTAAACGCCTTTGGTTTTGCCGTTTTTGGATTTTTGGCGGGATGGTTTCTAGACAACGCCTTATCCGGAGAACAGTTTTTCTCGGATGCGCCGATGTTGGCGTTTTGGGGAACGTTTGGGTTCGTCGCGGCACTGGCCCAATTGGAAAGTAAGAAGTCTAAAGTAAAAAAAGTTTTAATCGCGCTGACGAGTTCCGGAATAGGGGGCGCGCCGAAAGTCGTCTACGACTTCCTTAGCAACCAATTAGAAGTTAATAGTAAACAGCGGGAAAGAAGAGAGTTTGAATTTATCGTCGCCGGACCGCCGGGAAGATTCCTGCGGGAGTTCAAGAAGCTTGGTTACAAAGTTTATTTGGCTCCGCTCGGCCAAATTGGGATCGGGGGGTTTATGCGGCTTCTCAAAATCTCCCGCCGAGAGGGGGTTGATCTAATTAACTCCCACGGCAAGGGGGCGGGGCTTTACGCCCGGTTAGTCGGGGCGGTTTTGGGCGTTCCAGTAGTGCACACTTTTCACGGGATTCATTACTTTCGGTATGGGAAAGTTACCCGCTGGATCTACTTCAACTTCGAGCGGCTGATGTCGCAGTTTACGCGGCTGGTCATCAACGTCTCGGCCAGTCAGCAGAAAGAGGGGGTCGGGCTGAAGCTCTTCCCCCGGGAGAAGGCGCGGGTAGTGGAGAACGGGATGAGGGTTTCCTCGGTTAAGCTTGCCAAAAAGGAGAGGCGAAAGATTCGTGAGAGGTGGGGAATCGGCGAAAAGGACTTTATGGCGGTAGTTTTGGCGCGGTTTGATCCCATCAAAGGCCACGCCCGGCTGGTGGAGATTCTCCCAGTGATTTTGGCGAAAGTCCCCCGATTAAAAGTGGTTTTGGTCGGAGACGGGGAAGAGGAAGACAAGATTAAAAGGTTGGTGCAGGAGCTGGGGGTTTCCAACGCGGTAGTTTTTGCCGGCCGGCAGAACGATCCTTTCCAGATTTTAAGTTCCGCCGAGGTCCTGCTTCATCCTTCCTACCATGAGGGTTTACCGCTATCCCCGCTGGAAGCCTCCGCTTTGGCGGTGCCGGTCGTGGCAGCTCAAGCGGTAGGAAACGCCGATACAGTTTTAAACGGCAAAACCGGATACCTGGTGGACTTTCAGGAGGCGGGAGAGGTTGCGGCCGCGTTGAAGCGGTTGTCCCGGTCGGCGACCCTCCGCCGCCGAATGGGGGAGCGGGGGAGAAGGTGGGTTACAGAAAGATTCTCGATGGAAAAGTTTGTGAAAAAAACGCTGGCGGTCTACCGAGAAGCCCTCAAAAATTAACCGGGTAACCTTTTGTTATAGTATACTAATATACTATAAACTTTTATTGGTTTAAGCTTTCCTTTTTAATCTTCCCACTTGGTAGAATTAATCCGATATGCGCATTGGTATTGACGCCCGCCTTTGGGGTTCTTCTGGTCGGGGGGTAGGGCGGTACGTCCAGAATTTGGTTGAAAATCTTGAGAAGGTCGACTCCAAGAATAAGTACTTTATTTTCCTGAGAGAAAAGGGCTTTAATACCTTTCTTCCTCACGGTGAAAACTTTCACAAGGTTTTGGCGGATGTCCCCTGGTACGGGGTGCAGGAGCAAGTAGTGATGCCAGGGATTTTTTCGGCCTCAAACCTCGATCTTTTGCATGTTCCTCACTTCAACGCCCCACTTCTGTACGGAGAAAGAATGGTCGTAACTATTCATGATTTGACAATGCTCAAGTTTGGCGGGAGAGAAACTTCTACTCTCCCCGCCCCGCTTTTTTACGCCAAGCGGCTCGGGTTGCGGGTGGTGACGGAATTGGCTGTCCGCCGCGCCGCGCGAGTGATCGTGCCGTCTAAATTTGTGAAGAAAGAGTTAGTAAGGACTTTTACGCTTCCCCCCGGGAAGATTGTTGTAACTCCCGAGGCGGGAGTTCTGGCAGGGAAGGAAAGGACTGCGGCGGAACGGGAGATTGAAGATGTGTTGGGAAAGTACCGAATTACCAAGCCCTACTTTCTCTACGTGGGATCTTTTTATCCTCACAAGAATGTGGGGCGGTTGGTGGAGGCGGTTAAGGTTCTGAACGAGAGATTGAAAAAATCCGCCCAACTAGTGTTGGTAGGAGGGAAAGATGCTTTCTTGGAAAGGGTTGCGCACCAGGCGCTAGAGATTGGGGCTTTGAAGTATTTGGTTTTGACTGGTTATGTGACCGATGCTGACTTGGTTGACCTTTACCGGGAAGCCGAGGCTTACGTTCAGCCCTCGCTGTCGGAGGGCTTTGGCCTAGGCTCGGTTGAAGCGATGGCGTTGGGAGTACCGGTAGTGCAGTCTGAAGCTTCCTGCCTGCCGGAGATTGCCGGCGAAGCCGCGCTGTACTTTGATCCCCAAAATCCCCGGGATATTGCCGAAAAATTAGCCAAGGTACTAGGAAACAAGACACTGCGGCAAGGATTAGTGAAGAAGGGTTTGGCCCGAGCAAAGGACTTCTCCTGGGAAAAGATGGCGCGAGAAACGCTGGGAGTTTACCGGAAGGCCGCAAGATGAGAATTCTCGTCACCGGCGGAGCGGGTTTTATCGGAAGTCACCTCGTTGATGCTTTAGTAGAGTCCGGCCACCGAGTTTCGGTCGTTGACAACCTCTCCACCGGATTGGAAGAGTACGTCAATCCTTCGGCCGCCTTCTACCGGGAGGATATCGCCGGTGATCACTTAAGGGCCGTCTTCGCAAAAGAAAAGCCAGAGGTGGTTTTTCACCTCGCCGCCCATGTCAATCTCCGAGAGTCGTTCCAGGAACCAACCGCCGGCGCTCGGAATAACATCGTGGGCAGCCTCAATCTTCTGCAGCTCATGGCCGAGTTCGGGGTTCCCAAAATCGTTTTTTCCTCGACCGGCGGAGCGATTTACGGCGAACCCAAGCAAATCCCGACCCCGGAGACCTATTTCGCTATCCCGACTTCTCCCTACGGCATCTCCAAGCTAGCGGTCGAGTATTATCTGGACGTTTGGCAAAGATTGCACGGAATCGAATACGTCGCTTTGCGCTATGCCAACGTTTACGGCCCGCGCCAAGGAGGAAAGGGCGAAGCCGGGGTGGTAGCGATCTTTGCTAAGAAGATGCTTAAGGGCGAACCGGTTGAGATCTTTGGGGATGGGAAGCAAACCCGCGATTACGTTTACGTCGCAGATGTGGTCGCTGCCAACCTAGCCGCGCTGGAATACCGGGGGAGCGGGATCTTCAATATCGCCACCGGGTTGGAGACGAGCGTGAGGGGTATCTTTGAAAAACTCTCCAAGCTTCTTAACTATTCCGCCGCTCCCGCTTTCGCGCCGGCGGTTAAGGGAGAGATCTTACGGAGCGCCCTCGACATCTCGAAAGCCAAGAGGGAGCTGGGCTGGCAGCCCAAGGTTTCCCTCGAAGAAGGGTTGAGTCGGACCGCGGAGTTTTTCCGGAAAGCAAATGGCAGAGCTTCCTAAAGAATTGAGAGATCTCAAAGTGGCGGTCGGGCACGATGACTTGACGGTTCCTTATGCGGGAGGGGAGAAGATTTTCATGGCCATCGCCGAAACTTTCCCCCAGGCGGATATTTTTACCAGTATGATAACGCCCGGGTGGGCGAATAAAATCAGTGACCTCGATAAAGCCAGTAATTACAGTAAGAACCCCTCTCTTCGCTCGGGAACCTTCCTTTCTCATGAAAGCGAAAAGGACAAGCGCAAAATCATAACGACGTTTATGCAGAGGATTCCGTTCAAGCGGAAGCTTCAGAAAGTGCTTTTCTGCCTCTACCCGCTGGCGTTTGAATCGCTCGATCTTTCCGATTATGATCTGGTGATCTCCTCCTCCTCCCGGTTTGCGCACGGGGTAATTACCAAACCGGAGACTAAACATGTCTGTTACATGCACAGCCCCGGAAGAATGTTTTGGGAGAGCGGGAGTTATTTTGCGGATAGTCCTAATTTGGAAAGAATTCTGGCCCCGGCGCTTTCGTACCTCCGGCTTTGGGATTACACCGCCGCTCAGCGCGTCGACTTTTTTATCGCCAATTCCAAAAATATTGCCCGAAAGATAAAAAGATACTACGGCCGGGAAGCGGTGGTCGTCTACCCGTTTGTTGACCTGGAGCGGTTTGAGCCGTCAGCAACCTTCGAGGTTAAGGAAAAAAACTCTGGAGGTTTGACTTCCAGTGGTGGCTATTTCTTGGTAGTTACTCGCTTGGCGCCGTGGAAGCGGGTCGAGATTGCGATAGAGGCGGCCAAGCAAGCCGAAGTGAGTCTGAAGGTAGTTGGCCGAGGTCCGGAATTTAAGCGCCTGCGAACGCTGGCCAAGGGGAGTCCCAAGATTGAAATTTTAGGCGGAGTGGAGGACGAGGAGTTGGTGAAGCTCTACCAAAACTGCACCGCGCTAGTGATGACGCAGGAAGAGGACTTCGGAATCACCTCTTTAGAAGCCCAAGCCTGTGGAAGGCCCGTGATTGCCTACGGTGCCGGGGGAGCGTTGGAGACGGTGCTGAGCGGGAAAACTGGTCAGTTTTTTGCCGCTCAAACGGCCGATTCTCTCGCCGCCGCCCTAAAGGGGTTCAACCCCTCTAACTATAATCCTAGAGATTGTCGGAAGAACGCGGAAAGGTTCAGCAAGAAACGGTTTCAGCGAGAGTTGCTTGAGGTGGTGGAGGAGATGGTTAGCATAAAATAAGGTAGGGTGACGGATATGCCTAAGTTGCCCCGCGACATTTTTTACTTTTCCGCGAAGCGTTTAATTGACGTTTTGGGAGGAGCTTTCGGGCTCCTATTTTTTAGCCCGATGATGCTGGCGATTTGGGTGGCACGAAAGGCCGAGGGGGCTAAGAATGTGATTTTTGCCCAGCCCCGGGTGGGGCAACACGGGAAGGTCTTCCGCTTCTACAAATTTTCTTCCATGACGACTACTACCGCCGAAGAGGAGCGGGAATTTTTCATTCAGCTGGAGAAGAACGACCCCCGTTTGTTGGAGGCGTACCGGCGCAACAATTTCAAATTTGAGGAAGGGAAAGATCCCCGAATTACCAAAGTTGGTCGAATTATTCGCCGCTTCAGCATTGACGAGCTTCCCCAGTTTTTTAACGTTCTCAAGGGAGAGATGTCTTTGGTTGGCCCTCGGGCTTATAAGCCGGATGAGCTGGAGTACAAGCTGAAAGAGTATCCCCAAAGTAAGAAGGATGTGGAAATGCTTTTAAAGGTTAAGCCGGGAATCACCGGGGTTTGGCAGGTTTCCGGCCGCGCGGAGATTGACTTTCCTCAGCGGGCAAAGCTGGACGCCGATTACGCCCGCCGCCGCTCTCTTTGGGAGGATTTCAAAATTATTTTGAGGACTCCCGTCGCCATGATCGTCGGGAAAGGAGCTTATTAACGGTTCGCGGCGGATGACGGTAAGCAGCCTCGGGGTGTCTGATTCCATTTGTTAATGTTGGATAGATGGAGCTTTTGAAAGATCTTCGGTTGCCGCCGCTCTCTCCTCACATCCCTTCCGCCCCGGGAAAGAAAAGAAGGAAGAAAGCGAAGAGAGGGCGCCCGAAAATTAAGCTGGTTCTCCTATCGATGTTCCTCTTTCTGTTGCTCCTCTTCCTGCTGTTGGGGGTCCTTCCTTTGGCTTTGCTCTACCCTTCGGCGAGAAGTCTAAATTCGGCGGTCGGGGTTCTGAAGGGCGCAATTGGTGACCGCGATTTGGCGGCGATCGGATCGGCCGTGGTGGCGGCGGCCGAGGATTTCGACCAGCTGGAAGGGAATTATCGCCGGTTGGCATACTTCCGACTCGTTCCGGTGGTCCGCCACTATTACGAGGACGGAGTCCATCTTCTTGCCGCCGGCCGGTTGTTGTTGGATTCCATCGGGATGGTGGGGGAGGCGATTAGACCCTACGAGGAAATTTTGGGATGGAAAGTTGGTTTTGGGCAGCAGATCACGGTAGAACAGCAGTTGGGAAATTTGGTTGACACTCTTCCGAATTTGGCAGATGGGCTCGATGCCGTTTGGAAAAATATCGGTCAGATTCAGAACGAGCTTGATCAGGTTAACCCCCAAAGGTACCCGGAGGAGGTGCGGGGGGTAAAGGTGCGGTTTTGGTTGGAGGAAGCCCGCAATATTCTAGCGGAGACCGCGCCCCTTGTCTCCCGGGGGCGGGAAGTATTGGAAGTGGCCCCCGCGCTGCTTGGTTCACCGAAACGAACCTATCTGGTTCTTTTCCAGAATGGGGCGGAATTGCGGGCGACCGGGGGGTTTATTACGGGTTTTTCCCTTTTGACGGTCGAGGGGGGGCGGGTTTTGGACAATCAATTTCACAGCGGGGCTTATTTTGCGGAGCACTACTCGCCGGAGTTGGGTTCCCCACCCCGGCCGCTGGGAAAGTACTTAGGCGTTGGAAAGTGGCACTTCCAAGACGCTAATTACTGGCCCGATTTTCCGACCACAGCGGAGGGAATCCTAGCGGTGTGGCGGAAGTCCGGCTTACCGAAGGTCGCGGGGGTGGTGGCAATTAACACCGAGATTGCGGCCGATCTGTTGGATTTGACGGGGCCGATTCGCATCCGCGGCTACGATCTGGATTTGGCGAATATTAATCTTCCGGAAGACTGCCGCAAAGGCGGGCGGGATTTTACAGCTGAAAACTTGATCTGTCGGCTAGAGTACTACGTCGAGAAAGCCCCCCGGGGCGGGAAAGGGACCGAGGCCCGCAAGGCGATCTTGGGCTTGATCTCGGATGCGATTATCAAAAAGGTTTCCCACTCTTCGGCCGAAATCTGGCCGAAGCTAGTTGATTTTGTTTTCAAGCACTTGGCGGAAAAGAATCTCCTCGTTTACGCGGCGACTCCCAGAGAGCAAGATCTTCTCCGAAGCCTTGGATACACTGGGGAGCTGAAGGAGTACGCCGGTGATTATCTCCACATTAGCGACAGCAACTTCGGCGGGTTGAAAACCAACCTTTATCTGCAGATGGAGGTGAGGCAATCGTTAGAGAGAGGAAAGGAGGGAATTTGGCGGAAAACCGTCCGAATCAAGTACTACAACCCGGCGCCATACGATGGTTGGCTCTCGGGGTATTACAAGGATTTTGTCCGAATTTATGTTCCTTTAGGTTCTCGGTTGGTTTCAGTTGACGGGGCTCTCCAAATTTGGACGCGTAAAGATTCTTGGGCGGTGACAGTTCAAAACCCCGCTGGTTGGGAAGAGAACGGCAAGACGGTTTTTGGAGCTTACTTCACCGTCGCTCCTCAAAGAGAGCAGGTGCTGACATTTGTTTATGATCTTCCCGCGGGAGTAGTAAGCGAGGACGAGGACGACGCCTCTGGCGTTCTAGCTTCCCGCGGGAAGTATCGGCTTCTTCTCCAGAAGCAGCCGGGGACAAATATAGGTCTTGTGGTGGTTAAGATTGGTGATACGATGGAATCGTTCGGACTAGGGACGGATCGCGAAGTAGTAATTTCGCTCCGCGAATAACGCCCTTCCCACTAGTTGCAAGCTTAGGCCTGCCTAGATGTCGACCTACCGAGAAGAAGGAATTGTCATCCGCAAAAAAGATTTTGGTGAGGCCGATAAGATTCTCACGCTTTACACCCGCGACCGCGGCCGGGTAACAGCTTTCGCTCCCGGAGCTCGAAAAGTTACCTCTCGTAAGGCTTCGGCGACGGAACTTTTCACCCACGGCGTCTATTTTTTCTCCGAAGGGAAGAATATGGATGTGATTACCGAAAGCGAAGTGTTAAATTCCTTCTACCCGTTGCGGGACGATTTGCCGAAGGCCGCGCTTGCCTTTTACTTGGCCGAGCTGTTGGATTTCCTTCTTCCCGAAGGTCAGCCGAACTACCCGGTCTACCGGCTTTTCCTGGAGTCGGTTTCGCTCCTCTCCCGGGCTAAGCGCCGGCACGAGCTTTGGGTTCGGGCCTTTGAGATTAAAGCGCTTTCTCAGCTCGGCTACGGCCCGGAGCTTTTTCAATGCGCTCATTGTACGGCTCCTCTTTCAGCCGAAAAATATTTTCAAGCTCCGTCGGGGGGAACGGTTTGCCGCGATTGTTTTGAAGATGGAATTCTTCTTAACGAGGAGCAATTGTTGTTTCTTCGGGACTTATCACGCTTAAATTGGAACGAACTTTCCCGCCTGCGGTTTGAGGATCACCACCTTTACGACGCCGAGAAGATTCTCGGCTACTATCTGCGAGAGGTTTTGGAGAAGGAGCTTTCCACTGCCGATTTTGTGCGAAAGGCCCGGCAGGAGCTGGCGACGATTGGAACCGCCTGAGGTTACTTCTGTTATTCTATTCTCAATGACGGCGGATTTATTTGAGAAAGTAGTGGCGCTCGCTAAGCGGCGGGGTTTTGTTTATTCCTCTTCGGAAGTTTACGGTGGACTCTCCGGTTTTTGGGACTTTGGACCGTTGGGGGTGGAGCTTAAGAATAATCTTAAGGCCGCTTGGTGGGGGAGCGTGGTACACCGTCGGGAGGACGTGGTCGGATTGGATTCCGCGATTATTTACAACCCCAAAGTTTGGGAGAAGTCGGGGCACACCAAAAACTTTGCTGATCCTTTAGTGGAGTGCAAGAAGTGCCATCAAAGGCTAAAGGCAGAAAGCGAAAGGCCAAAAGAGATTGTCTGTCCTAACTGCGGGAGTAAGGATTTCACCGAACCCAAAATGTTCAATCTAATGTTCAAGACCTATGTGGGTCCGGTTGAGAACAGCGAAAGTTTAGCTTACCTTAGGCCGGAAACTGCGCAGGGGATCTTCATCAACTTTGAAAATATTGTTAAGACCAACCGGCTGAAGTTGCCGTTTGGGATTGCCCAGATCGGTAAGGCCTTCCGCAACGAAATCACGACCGGCAATTTTGTCTTTCGCTCCCGGGAGTTTGAGCAAGCGGAGCTGGAGTGGTTTTGCCTTCCCGAAGAGGCCGGGCGGTGGTTTAAGTACTGGCAAAAAGAACGGGTTCGCTGGTATGAAGAGTTGGGAATGCGCAAGGAGAATCTCAAATTCCGCGAGCACGAGGATAAGGAAAGGGCCCACTACGCCGTCACCGCTTTTGACATTGAGTATCACTTCCCCTGGGGTTGGGGAGAATTGGAGGGGATTGCCAACCGTTCCGACTACGATCTTAAGGCCCACGGATTGAAATATAAGGACGGAGAGACCGGGAAGGAATTGATTCCGTTTGTGGTGGAGCCGTCCGTCGGGATCGAGCGAGCGGCGTTTGCCTTTCTTTTGGATGCTTACCATGAGGAAGGCGGAGCGGGTGAGAAGCGGGTGGTGCTCAAGTTGAGTCCGGGACTTTCTCCTTATAAAGTCGCGGTCTTTCCGCTGGTGGCGAACAAGCCCGAGTTGGTTAAGAAAGCTCGGGAGGTCTACTCGCTGCTTACTACTAATTACTCACTACTTCCGATCGCTTGGGACGCGCGGGGAAATGTTGGGAAGCGTTACTATGCCCAAGATGAGATTGGAACGCCGTGGTGCGTGACGATTGATTATCAAACCTTGGAAGACCAAACCGTAACGGTGCGGGATCGAGATACCACTAAACAAGAGAGAATTAAAGCCACCGATCTTCCCAAACTGTTTTTAGATAAGCTTTCCTAGATAAATCTAGTTGGTGTGTGTTTGGCGGTCGGGATTTTGGGGCGTGTTTGCTATCAGGGGGAAATTGACTTCCAACTTTAATTATTTAAATAATTAAAAACAATGGCACAGGTTTCTAAGAGAACAATGAAACCAGAGATCAAAAAGCAGATTTATGAGTTGTTTTGGGATTCTCTGGCGAAGCTGAAAAACGCCCAAGAAGCGGAGAAGTTTTATCTCGATCTTTTGACCTACACCGAAAAGGTAGTATTGGCGAAGAGATGGGCGATTGCGGTGCTATTGCTCCGGGGATTGGGCTACAGTGAGATAAAAGAATTACTTAAAGTGAGCGATCCTACCATTACCAGGGTTCGGAATCAACTTCGGGCCGGTGGCGGGTTCTTGCTTGTCGCCGAGAGATTATCGCGGCAGGAGTTTTGGCGGCAGTTCGCTAAAGGATTCGAAAAGCCGAACTCGGTATATCCTCGGCAGAGAAAGAGTTACCTCAAGTTTCCTTTTGGGGCCCCTTGACTTTTGATTTAAGAATGCACTAGAGTGGTGATTAGTGGTTACCAGTCCCTAAGTGTGGGGAAGGAACCCCGGTTTTACGCTCGTTTTGGGGAAAAGTGCCGAAGCGAGTGGAGCCTGCCCTTTAACAAAGATCATGCTGATCGGCGAATACCGTTATCGGGTAGGACTGAAAAATCGAATTGCTCTGCCCAAAAAGCTGCGGGAAGATTTGGGGTCCCGGGTTGTGGCAATGCGCGGGTACGAAGGTTCGATTTTGGTGGTTTCCCAGCGGGGATGGTCCAAGTTGGTCGAGGAAGTTCTTAACGGACCGCTAACCAACTCGCAGATTCGGGATACGGCCCGGTTCCTGATGGGAGGGGCGCACGAAATTGAGTTAGATGCCCAGGGCCGGTTCGTCCTACCACCTTCCCTAATAGAGCACGCGGGGATTACGGTTGGCGGGGAAGTGGTTTTTGTTGGGTTGGGGCGCTGGGTGGAGATTTGGTCGGCCCCGCGTTGGATTGAGCGTCTTCGGGACCTTCGCGAGCACTCTCCCCGAATCGATCTCTAGCTATTTTTGCTTGTGACCGAATGAACAAAGCGATTCATGTTCCGGTTCTCCTTCGGGAGGTCGGAGAGCTTCTAAGAGTGAGGCCGAATGGAAAATATATTGATGCGACCGTGGGGGAAGGGGGTCACGCCCAAGAGATTCTCCGGCGGGGAGGTCGGGTTTTGGGAATTGACCAGGATCCGGCTATTCTAGCAGTTGCTCGAAGAAGGTTGGGCCCGAAGGTGAGGTTAGCACAAGGAAATTTTCGGGAAATTGCCGCGATTGCCAAGGAGCGGGGCTTTACCGAAGTAGCGGGGGTCTTGCTGGACTTAGGAATCTCCTCCTGGCAATTAGAGAAATCCGGCCGAGGTTTTTCCTTCCAGCGAGATGAGCCGCTGGACATGCGACTGAGTCCCCAATTGACGGTTACGGCAGCAGATCTTTTGAACGGCTTGAATCGAAATGAACTGGAGGAACTTTTTCAAAAATATGGTGAGGAAAAGCGAGCTCGGCTACTGGCTGCGGCTGTTGTTCGCGCCCGTTCCCTAAAGCCTTTTCGGACCACTTTCGACTTGGTCAGGGTGGTGGAAAAAGTTGTTAGGAAGCGGGGAAGGACCCATCCAGCGACAAAGATCTTTCAAGCGCTCCGGATCGCAGTTAACGATGAAATCGGTAGTCTGCGGTCCGCACTGCCCCGAGCGTTTGAGGTTCTCGGTCGAGGCGGTCGTCTGGCGGTGATTTCCTTCCATTCGCTGGAAGATCGGGAGGTGAAGCGGTTCTTCCGGAAAATGGCCGAGGAGAATCGGGGAGTGATCTTGACGGAGAAACCGATCCGCCCCACCGAGAAAGAAATTGCTGAAAATCCTCGGGCCCGGTCCGCGCGGCTTCGCGGAGTGCTTAAAAGATGATAGGAAAAATTTTTGCTGGTATTGCGGCCATAACTTTCCTGGGAATGATTTTCCTGAATAATTCCTTGGCCTCTCGCGGTCGGGAGCTCAACGAGTTGATGGAGCAAAAACGGGTTTTAAAGTCTCAACTTTTGGAGCTTGAAAACCAGATTGACCAAGCTTCCTCCTTAACGGTGATTCGGGAGGAAGCGGCCAAGCTCGGCTTGGTTCCGGGCAAGCTTCATTTTCTTCCCCCTTCCCCCGTCGCGCTTGCCCCGCAACGCTAAATGCGAGGTTGGAATCGCCTCCGGTTCGTGACTTTTGGCTTTCTAATTCTTTTTCTGGTCGTGATCGGAAGGCTTTTTTACGTGCAAATTCTCCAGCACGAAAAGTTTCGGATTCTGGCGGAAAAGCAGCAGCAGCGGGTTTATGAAATCCCGGCCGAGCGGGGGAAAATTTTTGCGTCGGGGAGCGCCCTTGTTACTAATGAGGAGGCGTATTTAGTTTACGCCGACCCCCAGCGGGTGGAGAATCCGGAGGAAGCGGCGGCAAAGATCGCCCCAATCCTGTTGGAGGATTCCCGCTTTTTTAGCTATAACCAAGTACCGGCAGAGGTTAAAGAGCCCGCCGCTTACTTAGTTTCCAAGATCAAGGAATCTCTTTCTCAATCCGACCGGCGGTGGGTTGCAATTGCTCGCAAAGTGCCGGCGTTGCAGGTTGGGAAACTACGGGCATTAGGAATTTCTGGATTGGGATTCCGCTCCTCTCCCCGGCGGTTTTATCCCGAGGGGACCTTGGCCTCCGCCTTGCTGGGCTTTGTTGCTTCTGATGAGGAGGGGGAAGATAAGGGCTACAACGGAGTCGAGGGCTATTACGACTGGGATTTGCGGGGGCGGGCGGGGTGGAGGATCCGGGAGGAATCGGGGTCGCGGGAACCCATCTTGATTGGTGATGAGGTTGAGGTTCAGCCGAAAGACGGTTCCGACCTGTATTTGACCATCAGTCGGGGGATCCAAGCGGTGTTGGAGCAGAAAGTCGCGGAGGGCGTGAAGCGTTATCGGGCCAAAAGCGGTTCCTTTGTGGTTTTGGAGCCCAAAACTGGGAAGGTCCTAGCAATGGGAAGCTATCCCAGTTTTGATCCAGGGAATTTCAACCCCCGACTAGCGGATACGGACCAAAAAAGCAAGTATCAAAAAGAGCTACGTAATCTAGCAATTTCGACCACCTATGAGCCGGGGTCGGTGATGAAGGGGGTGACCGTTTCGGCGGCGCTGGATTCGGGCAGAATCGAACCTTCTTGGACGTTCGTGGATAGCGGCCCGCTTCAGTTGGGGAGCGCTACCATTAACACTTGGGATAACAAGCACTGGGGGAAGCAGACGCTGGCCGAGCTTTTGCAGCGGTCCAATAACGTGGGAGCAGCTAAGCTAGCGCTGGAGGTGGGGAGGGAGATTCTTCGGAGTTATTTTCTAAACTTCGGTTTCGGGACGCGCTTAGGAATTGATTTGACGAGCGAGGAATCCGGCTTGGTTAAGGAGTTAAAGGATTGGCGGCAAGTGGATTTGGCTACGGCCGGTTTTGGTCAGGGGATAGCCGTGACGCCGTTGCAGATGGCCGCCGCTTACGGGGCAATTGCGAACGGGGGAATTCTGATGAAGCCCTTGGTTGTAGAGAAGATTGTGGATCCCAGCGGTCGAGAAGTTACCCTTTCGCCGACTCCGGTTCGCCGAGTAATTTCGGTTGAAACTTCGAATGTGATGACTCAACTGCTTCGGGCGGCGGTGGAAAGGGGGGAAGCGGTCGCTTTGCGGAAGCTAAATTATCGGGTGGCTGGTAAAACTGGAACTGCTCAGGTTCCGGTGGGCGGTCACTACGATCCAAGAAAGACCAACGTTACTTTTGTGGGTTTCCCGGTCAAAGATCGCGCTTTTGTGATGCTAATCCGGTTGGATGAGCCAACTTTTCCTAATACCTACTCGGCGACGACCGTCGTGCCGCTGTGGGTGGAAGCCTTCAAGGAAATTGCTCCCCTTGTCGGAATTAGTCCTGACAAGTAGCCCTTTGGGATTGGGTCTGAATTGTTCAATCCGCGAAGCTCTTCCAAAATTTCTGGAATTCTTTTCTTCCGGGGCGCTTTAGGTGCTAGAATCTAGTCTCAGTGTCGAGCAAGAAGTTCATCGTGGAGGGGGGAATTCCCCTCAAGGGAGAAGTGCGGATCTCGGGGGCCAAAAATGCGGCGGTTAAGGAGATCATTGCTTCTCTGCTTACCTCGGATTCCCTTGTGGTGGATAATGTGCCTGCTATTTCGGATGTCGAGGTAGATTTGGAGGTTGCGAAGGCGCTGGGGGTGGAGGTGCGGCGGCTAGGTCGTAATGCATTCTCCTTGCGTTCGCGGCCGAAGTTGGGAACGGAAGTTCCTGCCACTCTTTCGGTGAAGACCCGTTCGGCAATTTTGACCATGGGTCCGCTGTTGGCGCGGGAGGGGAGAGTTGCTTTGCCAACTCCCGGGGGTTGTCCGATTGGAGCCCGCCCGCTGGATCGCCATCTGGCCGGGTTAGAGGCTTTGGGGGCTAAGTTTGAGATTGGTCCGGATAAGATTGTCGGTCGGGCCAAGCAGCTTCGGGGGGGCCGCGTAGTCTTTACCAAGAATACCGTGATGGGAACGGAGAATGTTTTGTTGGCCGCGGCTGTTTCGGAAGGGGAGACGGAGATTTTGGGGGCAGCGCAGGAGCCCGAAGTGGATGATTTGATTTTTCTTCTCAATAAGATGGGGGCCCGAATCGCGCGAGACGCCGTTAATCCCCGGATAGTTCGGGTTCAGGGAGTGCCAAGTCTGCGAGGGGCTAAGCACACCGTCCTGCCGGACCGAAACGAGGCGGTTACTTTTGCGGTCGCTGCGGCCGTGACGCGGGGAGACATTCTTCTAACTGATTTGACTTTGGCGGATTTAACTTCCTTCCTAGCCAAGCTCCAACGCATCGGAGTTTCCTATGAGGTCGAAAGGAAAGGCTTGCGCGTTTGGGTAGAAGAGGGAGTGGTTTTTCAGCCAGTTGAAGTAGAGACTTCTCCCCATCCTGGGTTCATGACGGATTGGCAACAGCCATTGACGGTGTTATTGACCCAGGCCAAAGGGGATTCGTTGATTCACGAGACAGTCTACGAGGATCGCTGGAAGTATCTGGCGGAGTTGCGAAAGTTCGGGGCCCAGGTGACCTTATTAACTCCCGCCGAATTGGGGAAGACTTTTAATCCTGAGGATTACAACTTCGATTGGAAAGGGAGGACCGAACCCAAAACCTTTGCGAGGATCACCGGGCCGACGGAGTTGGTAGGCGCTACCGCGGAAATTACTGACCTTCGGGCAGGAGCCGCCTTGGTTTTAGCGGCTTTGGCGGCGCGGGGGCGGAGTGAAATCCGCGGAGCGGAGCATGTGGAGCGGGGCTACGAGGATTTTGCCCAGAAGCTCGCAAAACTAGGGGGTCAAATTCGAACGGTTGCTTAAGGAAGCGGACCCCGGTTTTCAGGGGAAGCCGCGGGGCGGGACAGTTCCTCCCGCAATTTGCGTAGGGTTCGGTAGAGGATGGTGCCGACATTGGTTTCCGAAAGGCCCGTAATTTTGGCGATAGCGCGATTAGTTAAACCTTCGTAGAACTTGAGGTAAACGATTTCCTTTTCCCGCGGCGGGATCTTTGCGAGTGCTCCTTTCAGAAAGGCGTTTTCTTCACCTTCCTCTAGTTCCTCAAGTTGGGTGGGCAGATCCCCCTTAAAGAGGCGGTTCTCGTCGAGAGCCACTTTTTGCTTTCCTCTTTCGCTCCTAAGGTGGTCGAAGAATATGTTTCGGGCAATCCGGAAGAGCCACGCCGAGAAGGGGATTCCCTGCCACTGAAAGCTACCTAAGCCGCGGAGGGCCTTCTGAAAAGTTAAAGAGGAGAGGTCTTCCGCCAGGTCTTCGTCCGCGAGCCGCGCGAGGAAATAACCTTTCACTTTCGGGGCATAGATTTGATAGAGCTTACCAAAGGGATGATTCGGACCCCCCTTTATTTTTTGAGCAGCCCGGATCAGTTTTTCTTCCTCGTGGGTATCCATCAATTTTTTGCTCCGGTCTCTCGAGTTCTCGCGGCGCGAGGAATGACCTACTTTCAACCCCTCTTTCCTACGGTGCCCACGACGTTCTGGTCAGGCGGGCAATCAGCGTCCAAAGTTCGCGATTCGACCCCGTGAGAACCGCCACCTCACCTTTTTTGATCTTTAAATCCTCAGGAATTTCCTGACCCGCGGTGAGAAAAATTTTCTTTCCAGGAAGGGCTTCGAGGACTTCCTCCAAGGCCTTAGGGTTAGGGGGATAGTAATGGTAGGTGGCGTCCACGATAATTCCCCCGTTTCGGGAGGGAAGGATATTAATGCGGGCTTTAGGGAGCTCCAGTTTTTTTAGGGCTTCCCGCGCATCCCGGCGCTTGACTTTTAGGGCTTCCGCGACCCGAACGGCGGTTTCCAGATAGCCGGAGAGATCGCGGGTCTCTCGGACTAGAAAGGTTTTAGGAGCGGTTTGGTGAGGGGAGAGGAAGGGGGCCTTTCCGCAACGTACCAGGATCGCTGGGCGGGTGATGTTCCAGAAGTAATCGAAAACCTCGCGACGAGTAGCCCCGATTTCAAGAATCAGCACGTTTTGGTGGGCGGGTAGAAGCAGGAGCTGGAGAGCGCTGCGAAGGAGGAAACTCAACCAGCGGGGGATTGAGAGAGGATAGTTTCGGGCTCCCAATATAGTAAGGGGAAGGACGAACTCGGCATTGGGGGCCTCAAGATTCCTTCGGGCGGGAAGCGCTTCTTTAATGGCGGTGTAGATCGCTTCCCGAACGATCTCGGTTTTGCCTTCGCCAACAATCGCGACCACGGTGGGGTGGTGCTTTTTCAGGGCCGCGCGGGCTAGAACGAAGAGAACCGTCCGTAAGGTTCGCCGAAGGATTTTTTTAACCATCCTGAAAGTAATTATACTGTTGTCCGATAACTGCCTTCGCTAAGAGATTAAGCTAAAACATTGTTTACCTCCTAGAGGATTGTTAGTATTATGGTGGCAATGGTTAAGGCTTTAGGGCTTCTGCTTCTTTCGACATTTTTGACGGCGACGTTGTACCCAATCTTCATCAACTTTCTCTACCGTTTCCAACTTCAGGAAGCGATTAATCCCGATGTTCCCCGAAGTCACTTCGCCAAGCAAGGCACGCCGACCGGAGCGGGATTGCTACCGATCTTGGTCTTTGTCGTTTTGAATCTGATCTTCAACTTGACCGAAAAAACCGCGATTTTAATTGGGATCGTGGTGGCGATGTTGCTTCTCGGCGGTGCCGAGGACTTGTTTAAAATCTATCGCCGCTCTCGACTTCAGAAAACAATTCGGGCCGGAATTGTCCCGATTGTAACTCTTTCCGACGTAACTTGGGATCTTTACAAGTTGGCTCTTCTGCCTTGGAAGGCCTTTAAGGAGATATTTCGCGCTTTGGGTTCCCAGAACGTTGGGGGAGTCGCTCCTTACCAAAAGGTATTGCTGCAGACGGCGGTGGGGACTCTCCTGGCTCTCTGGCTTTCGTTGGTGGGGAAGACTTCGGTTTGGCTACCTTTCTTGGGAGTTTTTGACTTGGGACCTTTCTACATTCCGTTAGTGGTTTTTGTTTTTCTGTTTTTTGTGAACAGCATTAGCGTAACCGATGGACTAGACGGTTTAGTAGGTGGTCTACTGGGGATTGGTTTTGCCGCTTTTTTGGCATTGGCTTTGCTCTTCTCTCGGCTCGACTTGGCAGTTGCCGCGGCCACGTTGATTGGAGGAATTATTCCTTTTCTCTACTTTAATATCTTTCCCGCTCGAGTCTTTGCGGGGAATGTAGGAGCGCTGGGCTGGGCGGCGGCTTTTGTAACGCTGGCCTTGCTATTGGATCGCTCCTTTCTTTTGTTTGTGATCGGGGGGGTGTTTGTAGCGGAAGGTCTTTCGGTGGTGATTCAGGTTTCTTCCGTAAAGTTGGGGAGGGGAAGGGTCTTCCGAATGGCTCCCCTCCACCACCACTTTGAGATGAAAGGTTGGGCGGAGACCAAGGTGACGATGCGTTTTTGGCTAGCGGGAGTCTTTTTAGCCTTTCTGGGACTTTTCCTAGCTTCCTTTTAGGTAAGGGACGAGAATGTTCAGAAAGAGAGTGTCCTTCTCCTCGCACGCCCCCGACCTGCCCCTCCTGGGGGTGGTCCTTGGTCTATTAGTTTTTGGTTTGTTGTTGGTTTACGACTCTTCGGCCCCCACGGCGGGGGAGAGTCCTTTCCACTACTTAGTTTTGCAGTGCGTCTGGGTTTTGGTTGGGTTGGGGGTTTTCTTCTTTTTTTATCAGCTGGATTACCATTGGTGGAAAAGGCTTTCCTTTCCCCTTTTCTTGTTGGCAATTGGCTTATTGGGTTTAGTCCTTCTCCCGACGCCCTTGAGTAGTGAGATCCGCGGTTCTAGTCGTTGGCTGACGATTCCGGTTTCCCTCCCATTACTTGGGGAAAGTTTGAGCTTCCAGCCGTCGGAGTTGGCCAAGTTGGCCTTGATCTTATACCTGGCGGCTCTTCTCTCGGGTAAGAAAGCGGCTCGATTTCTGCCGTTTCTGGTCGTGACCGGAATCCCAGCCACCCTAATTTTTCTGGAGCCGGATTTTGGAACGACCATCATGACTTTTTCTCTAGGAGCGCTGGTCTTTTTCTTCGCGGGCGGGTCATTGGCACTGATTCTACCGCTGGGATTAGCGGTGGTCGGCGGAGTTTTAGCCCTGGCTTGGTTAGATCCCGTCCGCGTGCGGCGGTTAACCGCTTTCTTGAATCCCGAGGCAGACCCCTTTGGTTCCGGCTATCAAATCCTCCAGCTTTTAATTGCCTTGGGCTCGGGGGGGATGCTCGGATTAGGAGTGGGGCAATCTCGCCAAAAGTACGATTTCATTCCTGCTATCCAGACCGATGCCATTTTCGCCATAATTGGCGAAGAGTTTGGTTTTGTGGGAGCGGTCTTAGTAGTGGGACTTTTTGCTTTTCTGATTTACCGCGGGTTTCGGATCGCGCAAGCGGCCCCCGACGACTTCGGCCGGATCGTTGCAGCTGGGATTACTTCTTGGGTGGCGCTGCAAACCCTGATGAACTTGGGGGCGGTCACCGGGCTAATGCCGCTCAAAGGAATTTCCCTCCCGTTAATTTCCTACGGTGGTTCCGGTCTCGTGGTTTCGCTGGCCGCTTTGGGGATATTATTAAATATTAGTCGGCATACTGTGGAAAAGCGGAGCTTAAGATTGAAGAGGAGGCGCTCATGACCAAACCGGCCCCAACTAGAATCGTAGTAACGGGGGGTCATCTTGACCCCGCCTTAGCGGTGATGGAGGAATTGGGGAGACGCGGGCGCTTTCAGTTTCATTGGATTGGCCACCGCTTTTCGATGCGAGGGGAGAAGGCGGAATCTGTGGAGTTTCGGACAATCTCCAAGTTGGGAATCCCTTTTTACGAGCTGCAAACGGGTAAGTTCTACAAGGCGGGATGGCGGGAATGGTTAAGGATTCCCGGAGGCCTTCTGCAGGCTCTTCTAATTCTCCTTCGGGTTCGTCCGCGGTTGGTGGTTTCCTTCGGAGGCTACTTGGCCGCGCCAGTGGTCTTAGCGGCTTTTCTTTTGGGGATTCCTAGCGTAACCCACGAACAGACCGCGATTTTTGGCTGGGCCAACCGGTTTATTTCATTGTTCGCCCGCAAGGTCTTTCTCTCCTGGGAAAGCTCGCGGGCCTATTTCCCGAAGAGAAAATCCGTGCTGACGGGTAATCCCATTCGGCAAGAAATTTTTGAAAGAAGAACCAACCGGTTCCGCTTTCGGGAGCCTCTGCCAGTGATCTACATTACAGGAGGAAAACAGGGATCCCACCTAATTAATGAGGTGGTGCGTTCCTCGCTCTCCAAGTTTTTGGAGAAGTACAACCTCATTCACCAAACGGGATCATCCGCGACTTTTCAGGACTATGCTAAGCTGACTCTCTTGAGAAGCCAGTTACCTAAAAGGTTGCGAGAGCACTACATCGTTCAAGAGTATTTTGGGTTGGAGGAGATTGGGGCCGTTTATGCGGCGGCGACTTTAGTTGTCGGTCGGGCGGGGGCGAATACCATTACAGAATTGGCGGCGCTGGGGAAACCGGCGGTGTTGATTCCGATTTCTTGGGCTTCTCGTCGGGAGCAGTTTCGAAATGCCCAGATCCTATCCGAGAAGGGGGCCGCGGTGGTATTGTCGGAAGAGGGACTTTCCGCCCGAGTTTTGTTGGCGGCGATTGAAGCGGTCCTTAAGGATTGGAACCGTTATAAAAAGGCCGCGGCGAGTTTACGTTCCTTAGTTAATCGACGGGCGGCGGCGAAGATCGCTACGGAAGTCCTCTCCCTGATAAGTTAAACTAAACTTAATGGCTATTTTTCCAGAAAGAAGCCGCTGGCGAATTCTCCGGCGCTCTCCTAAAGTTTTTGTCCCGGTGGGTGACCGCCAGATTGTGATCCCGTTTCGTCCGCTTTCTACTCTTCTGATTTTCGTCTTGTCAATTCTCTCGGTCTTTCTCCTTCTAAGGACGGACCTTTTTCAAGTCAAAGCGCTGGAGTTCGAGTTTGAGGACTCTTACGAGGAGCTGCTGATTCGACAGCGGATTATGGAAGAGGTTTTGGCGAGGAGTATTTTCTTTCTTAACCCTTCCGCAGTGGAAGCGGAAATTCAGCACGATTTTCCTGTGGTGAGGTCTGTCTCAATGGAAAAAAAGCTTCCGGATAAACTTTTGATTCGAGTTTCGGTGCGAGAACCCCTGGCAATTGTAGAAGATAAAACCGGGACGCGGTTTCTAGTGGATCGGGAAGGCCTGCTTTTCCGGGCCGCCGCGCAAGAAGATCTTCCAGTGATTAAGTTGGGGGAGGACTTTGAGGGGAGCGTCGGCGGTCGACTTTCCGTGGCCGAGCAGGGGATCTCTGGTTACCTCAAGACCTTGGAGGTCGTTGCGAGCAAGGGATTAGAGGCTAAGGCGATCTATCTGCGCTCTAAGACGATTGAGCTCCAGCTCTCAAAAACCTTGATCTGGTTAAATGCGGAGGGGGATGTTGAAGAGCAACTGGAGCTGCTGGCCCAGATCCTTCAGCGGTTCAGCTTGAGCGGAAAGACGCCCAAGGCGGTTGATTTGCGCTTCTCGCGGCCCGTCGTTCGTCTGTAATTTTTGTGATATTATCGCATTGACAACCATGACAAAGGAAAATATTGTCACGGGTATCGACGTCGGTTCCCATAAGATTTCTACCGTCATTGCTTCCGTTTCGTCTGAGAACAAAATTTCAGTAATTGGGGTTTCGACGGTTCCTTCTCGCGGTATCAAGAAAGGCGTGGTGGTCGATATTGACGAGGCCGTAGCGGCCATCGCTGAAAGTTTGGAGGGAGCCGAACGGATGGCGGGATATTCAGTCCGGTCGGCCTTTGTGGCAGTGGATGGTAAGCATATTTCTTCGCTGAATTCGCACGGGGTGGTAGCGGTGGGTGGGGAGGGATCCGAAATTACGGAAGAGGATGTGGAGCGAGTCACCGAAGCGGCTCGAGCAGTTTCTTTACCCTCTTCGCGGGAGATTATTCACGTTTTGCCCCGAGGGTTTACGGTTGATTCGCAGGAGGGGATAAAAGATCCTCTTGGGATGAGCGGCGTGCGAATGGAAGTAGAGACCAACATCATCTCGGGGGCAACCACGGTAATGCGAAATTTGGTGAAATGTGTTCAGCAGGTGGGCGTAGATGTAGAGGACTTGGTTTTTTGCGGACTGGCCTCGGCGGAGGCAGTTCTTTCTGACACAGAAAAGGAGCTCGGTTGCGCTTTAGTGGACATCGGGGGTGAGACTACCCAAATTTTGGTTTTTACCAATGGGAGTCCGGCTTACGCTTCAGTTCTGCCGATTGGGGGGCAAAACATCACTAACGACCTGGCAGTGGGCTTGCGAGTTTCGCTGGAAAACGCCGAGAAAATTAAAACTAAATTTTCCGAAGGGACTATTAAGATTGGAGAAGGGAGCAAGGACGAGGTGGATATCTCTGAGCTGGGTTTGGAGACCCAATCGGTTTCGGCTTCTTTGGTCAATAATATTATTGAGGCGCGGCTCTCCGAGATTTTCAGTATGGTGGGGCTGGAGATTAAGAATTCTGGTCAGCAGGGCAATTTGCCGGCCGGTCTCGTGGTGACGGGAGGAGCCGTGCAAACTGCCGGACTGAAGGATCTGGTTCGAAAGGTTTTGCGCCTGCCGCTACGGGTGGGGATTCCGACCGGAGTCTCGGGGTTGATTGATGAGGTTTCCACGCCGGCGCATGCCACGACGATTGGTTTGGTAATTTACGGAGCGGAGGGAGGCGCGCCGGAGTCGGCGGGGTTGTCTGGGATTGATACCCGAAAGATTTCACAGTTTTTTGGGCGGGTGATAGAATGGGGAAAAAGTTTCCTGCCGTAGGCAGGAAGCAAATGGCGAAGGGCCTCGGGCTTGCGCCGTAGGTTTCAGGTAGTAAGCAACACACTAGCGAAGCGATGAGAGTTAAACCAGAAATTGAAAAAGCTGCCGACATTAAAGTAGTTGGTCTGGGAGGGGCCGGAGGTAATGCTCTTAACTCTATGGTCCGTTCCCAGCGGATTACCGGAGTGGAGTTCCTTGCAGTCAATACCGACTCCCAAGCTCTGGCCACATTAGAGGTTCCTAACAAAGTTCAGATTGGGGAAAAAATTACTCGCGGACTCGGGTCGGGTGGCGACCCGGAAATTGGTCAAAAGGCCGCGGAGGAGTCCGTCGATATCCTCCGGAGCCGTTTAGAGGGGGCGGATATGGTTTTTGTGACCTGCGGGATGGGTGGCGGGACGGGGACGGGCGGTGCTCCCATTGTGGCGGAGGTGGCGAAGTCGTTGGGGGCTCTGACGGTTGGGGTAGTGACGAAGCCCTTCGCTTTTGAAGGAGCTCGGCGGATGGAGAATGCCGTGCGGGGGATCCAAGCTCTTCACGATAAAGTGGATGCGCTAATTGTAGTACCAAACCAGAAGCTGTTAGAGATTGTGGAGCGGGATACTTCAGTCTTGGAAGCCTTTCAGCTAGCCGACTCGATTTTGGGGAGGGCCGTTCAGGGCATTTCGGATCTCATTGTGATCCCGGGGCTGGTGAATGTGGATTTTGCTGATGTTCGGGCGGTGATGACGAATGCGGGTTCCGCCCTGATGGGAATTGGGGAGGCCGGAGGGGAGGAAAAGGCCACCACCGCCGCCAAGGCCGCCATCACCTCACCGTTACTGGAGTTTTCTGTTCGGGGAGCAACCGGGATTTTGATTAACATCATCGGGGGACCGGATCTGTCAATGCATGAGGTGGACGAAGCCGCGCGAGTCATCTCTCAAGAAGCCGATTCTAACGCCAATATCATCTTTGGCGCCTCCATTAGTGATGAAATGAAGGATGAGTTGCGAATTACCGTAATTGCGACCGGATTTTCTTTAGGGGCGCCCGAAACCTTGACGGGGGATAAAAGCAAAGAAGAGCTCGAGAATCCGCAAGAAGCCGAAGACGAGTTCGAAGCTCCCGCCTTCCTTCGCCGGAAAAAGTAACAGTTTTCCTCATCTGATTTCTACGGGATTACCTCTCTTTGGTTTGACTATTGTTTTTCCATTTTGGTTTTTGTTAAACACGGTAATTAGAGTTCGTCATCACTGCCCATTTTTTTATTTCCAATGGCTGGTAAGGGTTCTTTGGATCTGAAATCTGCGATTGAATTGGCAAAGTCGGAGTTTGGGATGTCCGATAATGCTGCGGAGGTTTTTGTCCGGCGCTACGTTCGGAAAGGAGAGGATGGCGATCCCATCGAAACACCTCACCAAACCTTTGAGCGGGTCGCGGCGGCGGTGGCGGTAGTGGATGGGAAGTACGGCAAGGATCCGCAGAGAACCACTAAGAATTTTTATGATCTTCTCGCCCGCTTCTTATTTGTGCCGAATTCCCCGACTTGGACGGGAGCAGGAACCCCTTTAGGGCAATTGGCGGCTTGCTTTGTTTTGCCGATCAAAGATGATTTGGGTCGGGATCCGGCGGGGATTTTCTCAACTTTGCGGAACGCCGCCTTGATTCAACAAACCGGTGGAGGAAACGGTTTTTCTTTCTCCGAACTTCGCCCCCGCGGTGATTTCGTTAAGCGCTCCGGCGGTCGCTCAACGGGCCCGGTTGGATTTCTGCAGGCTTACAACTCGGCTTTTGGAGTAATTGCGCAGGGCGGGGTGCGGCGGGGGGCCAACATGGCGGTGCTGAAGATCTCTCACCCCGATATTCGGTTGTTTATTCACTGTAAGGAGAAGGAGGGAGATATCTCAAATTTCAACATTTCGGTGGGGGTGACGGATGATTTTATGCAGGCGGTTGTGGAGGGCAAGAAGTTTAGCCTTGTCAATCCTCGGGACGGGAAGGTTTGGCAGGAGGTAGACGCTCGGGAACTTTTTGAGGAAATTGGGGCGGCTGCGCACCGGAACGGGGAGCCGGGAATTTTGTTCTTGGACCGTGCTAATCGGGACAACCCCGTACCCCATTTATACACACTGCAGGCTACTAACCCTTGCGGTGAGCAATGGCTAGGCCCCTACGAGAGTTGCTGCTTGGGTTCGGTCAATTTGGCTCGTCACATTGTGCTGGAGACGGGGCGGAGTTCGCTAGTCCGGCGGAAGATTGATTGGAAAAAGCTGGCCGATACCGTTCGGTTGGCGACCCATTTCTTAGACAACGTAGTGGATGCGAACACCTATGTGCCGGAGATACCGGAGCTCGAAAAGGCTGCGCACCGGGTGCGGCGGATTGGATTGGGAATCATGGGATTGGCAGATTTGATGTATGCGCTGGGGATTTCTTACGGGAGCGAGGACGGGTTGGAATTGGCCGCTCAGGTGATGGAGTTTGTTCGTTATCACGCGATGTTGGCTTCTATTGACCTCGCTCGGGAGCGCGGACCATTTGAGGGGATTAAGGGTTCAATCTATGATCCAAAGCGGATGGTTTGGGAACCTCCTACTCCCCTTTATGCTTACCGGAGGGATTTTGGCCGGCCGAAGGTCGATTGGCGGCGGGTTATTACAGGAATCAGGAGATACGGCATTCGCAATGGGGCCCAAACCACGATCGCTCCTACCGGAACGATCTCCACCGTCGCGGGTGTGGAGGGGTACGGTTGCGAGCCGGTTTTTGCCCTTTCCTATGTTCGACGGCTTTTCCAAGCGGCCGGGGAGGAAGGAGTGAAGCGGGAGCTCTTTTACACCAGTCCTCTGTTTGATGAGTTCTTGAGTAATTCGGGGTTGGATGAACACGAGCGCGCAGCGATTTATGAGGAGGTTCGCCGAGTAGGCTCGGCTCAGGGGATTCGCAAGATTCCGGAAAACATCCGCCGGGTTTTCGTAGTTTCTCAGGACATTATTCCTCGTCAACATGTTCAAATGCAAGCGGTTTTGCAACGTTTTGTCGATAACGCTATTTCCAAGACCTGCAACTTTCCCGCGTCTGCCACGGTCGAAGACGTGAAGGACACTTACTTGGAAGCTTGGAGGCTTGGCTGCAAAGGTTTGACGGTTTACATCGCGGGGACTCGGAAGGAGGTCGTTTTAGAGACCGAAGAAGTCCGCCAAAGGCGGGTAGGGGAGTTGGCAGTCAAGCCGCGGCCGATGCGAACCACCGGCGCTACTTACCGGATTGGTACTCCGGTTGGAAGCGCTTTTGTGACCGTGAACGAGAACGGCGATAACAACCCTCTAGAAGTTTTTATCAATGTGGGAAAGGCCGGTTCGGATATTGCCGCGGATGCCGAAGCTATCGGTCGACTTTCCTCCTTGGTTCTTCGGGTTGACCCCACGATGCGGCCGAAGGAGCGGGTCGCCGCAATTATTGACCAACTCTCCGGGATTGGAGGTTCTCGGACCGTTGGTTTCGGGGCCGAGCGGGTCCGTTCTTTAGCCGACGGGGTGGCGCAGGTCCTAAAGAAGTACCTTGGTTGGAAGAAGGAGCGGGAAGTCTTGGAAAAGACCTCCTCCCAGCGGCCGGCCAGCGGACTCCCGAAGGTAGGGGACCTTTGTCCGGCTTGTGGCCGGGCCACGCTGGTCAATGAAGAAGGTTGCCGGAAGTGCTACTCTTGCGGCTACTCCGAATGTTAATCCCCCAGAGTTTTCCCGAAGTCTCCAGGAGCTTATCTCTCTGCGGTTATCCCAAATGTTGAGACACCGAAGTAAAGGTCTTCTTTACGTTTTTACTGGCAATGGTAAGGGTAAAACCACGGCCGCGGTAGGGCAGGCTGTGCGGGCCGTTGGGCAGGGCCAGAAGGTTCTGATGGTCCAATTTATCAAGCAGATTACCTCGGGCGAGGTGTCCCCCTTAAAAAGGATCGGAGTTGAGATTTACCCCTTGGGGAGGGGGTTTGTGGGGATTTTAGGCGATCAAGAGCCGCGGGCAGTCCATATTCGGGCGGCCAGGGAAGCGCTTGATTTTGCCAAGGATAAAGTTTCCCAAGAAAATTACGATCTTCTTGTTCTCGATGAGATTAATGTCGCAATTTCCTTGGGTTTGCTAAAGGTTGAGGAAGTTTTAGAGTTCTTGAGATTGAGACCGGATAATTTGAGCGTGATTGTGACTGGCCGGAATGCGCCGAAAGAGCTGATCAAAATTGCCGATCTCGTCTCAGAAGTAAGGGAAATAAAGCATCCTTTTTCAAAGGGGATTTCCGCGAAGAAAGGAAGCGAGTTCTGATCCCCCTTCTCGAAAGCTACGGGGGATTTCGCTCGGATTACCTTTCTCTGGTAAACTTTTCCTGAAATGGCGATCCAACCAGCCTCCCGCCCCGAGCACAATCGGGGGACGTTCAAGAAAGTGGAAGCGCAACCGGATTTTCCGGCGCAGGAGCGCAAGACTCTGAAGAGATGGTCCTCCTCCGGTTTAGTTCGGAAATACTTGAAGAAGAATCAACGCGCTCCTAAGAGATTTAGTTTTTTGGATGGTCCGATCACTGCCAACAATCCGATGGGCGTCCACCACGCTTGGGGGAGGACTTACAAAGATCTTTTTCAACGCTACCGGAATATGCGGGGTTTTCGCCAGCGCTTCCAGAACGGCTTTGACGCCCAAGGTCTTTGGGTAGAGGTTGAGGTGGAGAAAGAACTGGGCTTGAAAAGCAAGCAGGAAATCGAGAATTTGGTTCCGGGTGACCGAAAGGCCTCGATTGCCAAGTTTGTGAACCTCTGCAAGAGGAGAGTTCGGAAGTACGCCAAGATTCAAACTAAGCAGTCCCAACGGCTGGGGTATTTTATGGACTGGGATCACTCCTACTACACTCTCTCCGACGAGAACAACTATATGATTTGGCATTTCTTGAAGAAGTGCCATGAGCGGGGGCTAATTTACAAGGGGCGGGATTCAGTTCCTTGGTGTCCGCGCTGCGGGACCGCGATCTCCCAGCACGAAATGCTGACTGAGGACTACAAGGAGGCGACTCACGACTCAATTTACATTCGGTATCCGATCAAAGGGAAGAAAGACGAGTTTCTGCTGGTTTGGACGACTACCCCTTGGACTCTGCCGGGCAACGTCGCGGTGGCGGCGGATGCCAAGAAGGATTACGTGCTCGCCCGCGAGAAAGGAAGCGGCCGGGCTTACTACTTGAGCGAACCGGCGGCGAGAAGATTGGGATTGGAGGTCGAAAAGCGCCTTTCGGGAGGAGAGTTGGAAGGGCTAACTTACGAGTCTCCCTTTGATGATCTTACTGGAATCAAAAAAGCTTTTGGGAGCTACGTCCATCGGGTAGTCGCCACCGACGAAAAGATTCTCCCGATCAGCGAGGAAGAGGGAACCGGGCTGGTGCATGTCGCGCCGGGAGCCGGAACCGAGGACTTTCAACTGGGTAAGAAATTGAACCTTCCCGTGATTGAACTGATTGACGAAGAAGCCGCTTACATTCCCGAATTGGGAGAGTTCTCGGGAAGAAATGCGAAGGATCATCCCGAAATCATCCTGGATTTTGTAAGGAAGATCGAAGCCGGAAAGTATCTTTTCAAGATTGCGGCCCACACCCACCGCTACCCGGCTTGTTGGCGGTGCAAAACCGAGCTGGTTTGGCGGGTGGTGGACGAGTGGTATATCGCGATGGACCCTCTCCGAGAGCAGTTGAAAGCCGTGGCCAAGAGGATTACTTGGATTCCCGAGTTTGGCCTGAAGCGGGAGCTCGATTGGCTCTCCAACATGCAAGACTGGCTAATCTCCAAGAAGCGCTATTGGGGCCTAGCTTTGCCAATTTGGGTTTGCTCGAGTTGTCAAAATTTTGAAGTGATTGGCGGCAGAGAAGAGCTGAAGCAGCGCGCGATTTCCGGATGGAATAAGTTCGCTGGCCACACCCCCCACCGCCCTTGGGTAGATGAGGTGAAAATTGCGTGTCCGCGGTGTCGGGGAACGATGGAGCGGATCCCCGATGTGGGTAATCCCTGGTTGGATGCCGGGATCGTCCCATTCTCGACGATTTCAAAAGATAATCAAAGCGCACCCCTTTACCTCACGGACCGCCGGGAGTTCGAAAAGTGGTATCCGGCGGATTTTATTACGGAAAGCTTTCCGGGGCAGTTCAAAAACTGGTTCTACTCACTTTTGGCGATGAGTACCGTGTTGGAGGGAAGAGAACCCGTTAGGACAGTGCTGGGGTTCGCTACGCTTTTGGGCGAAGATGGTCGGCCGATGCATAAATCCTGGGGGAACGCAATTGAGTTTAACGAGGGGGCGGAGAAGATGGGAGTAGATGTGATGCGCTGGCTTTATTGCACGCATGATCCGGCCACGAACATCAACTTCGGCTATGGTCCGGCCGAGAAGATTCGGCGGAGGTTCTTTTTGATTCTTTGGAACGTTTATAAGTTCTTTGTTGACTATGCTCTGGCGGATGGTTGGAAGAGAAGTTCGAAATTCGAAATTCGGAACTCCAAGTTACCGGTTTTGGACCGGTGGATACTCTCAAAACTCAACTCCTTAATTAAATTGGTGACGGAGTCTTTGGATCGGTACGATCCGGCTACCGCGGCTCGGGCGATCGAGCGCTTCGTGGTAGATGACCTCTCTCAATGGTATTTGCGCCGAAGCCGCGCGCGGGTTGGTCCAACGGCTCCCGACGCTCGAGATCGCGCTATTTTTTACCAGGTAATGGGGAAAGTTTTGGATTCAGTGGCCCGGCTATTAGCTCCCTTCCTCCCCTTTGTGAGTGATGAGATTTACTGCAATCTGACCGGCAAGGATTCAGTTCATTTGGCAAATTGGCCCCGGGTCGGGGAGATTAATCCCCATCTTGAAAAGGGGATGGAAAAATTACGTGAGATTGTGGAGTTGGGGCGTTCCTTCCGCAAAACGGCTGGGATTCCCCTCCGCCAGCCCTTGGCAAAGCTCCGCGTTAGAGGAGTTGATCGGATGGATAGGAAACTCGTTTTGATTCTGGCCGAAGAGCTAAACGTAAAAGCCGTCGAGTTTCGGCCTGGCAAAGAGTTAGCGGTGGAGTTCGAGACCCGGCTAACTCCCGAGCTTAAGGCGGAATACGCCGCTCGGGAGCTGGTTCGATCAATCCAAGACTTGCGCAAGGAGAAAAAGCTCCGCCTGACCGATCGGATTCGAGCCTCTTACCCCGACTCTCCTGCTAACCGATTGGCGGTAGCACGGTTTTCCGATTTGATTCGGCGGGAAACCTTGGCGGTGGACTTAAGACCGGGTAAGAAATTAGCTCTCCAGCGGGCGAAGCTTTCGCGCCGGCAGGGGACGTGATAAAATCTTGGGGCATGGAAAGAGAAGAAGCGAAAAGCAAAGGTTCGAAGGTAGGGAGCCGGTTGCCAAAAGCGGAAGGGGAGAAGTTGGCAGTTTTGGAGCTGGGGGGCCGTCCTCATTTGGTGCGCGAAGGAAGTGAGCTGGAAGTATCCCATCTTGCTCTCAAGGAGAGCCAAAGGGTGAAAGTTCCCGCCCTAATTTTGAAGCCCATTTTGGGTGAGGGGACCGTAACGTACCGATGGTTAGGCGAAAAAAGGGGTCCTAAAGTGCTGGTGATGAAATACAAGGCGAAGTCCCGCTATCGCCGGAAGCGGGGCTACCGGGCGGAGTTAAGCAAGGTAATTGTTGAGAAGATCGAAACCGGCAAGTGACGGCAATGACACCAGCAACGTCAGATACTGCAGCAACAGTTAAATTATTCCTCGTTCTAAAGTTACCGGTTTCACGGACTTTGTTGAAGTTACTTAATAGTTATGGCGCATAAAAAAGCGGGTGGCGCAAAGGCGCGGCAAAAACCGAGGGTTGCGGGAAAGCGACTGGGCTTAAAGGTTGGGGCCGGTCAGGAAGTGGTCGCGGGGGCGATCATTGCGCGACAGCGGGGGGCGCGGCTGTTCCCCGGTCGGGGAGTGCGGATTGGGCGGGACTTCACCCTTTTTGCGGAGAGGAGTGGAAGGGTAGTTTTTTCGCGGAGATTGGGAAAGAAAGTTGTCTCGGTGGTTTGATCTCTCCGTTAGTAAGCGTAGCTAGAGGATTTGATTAAACCGAAGGCCTCCGGCGGCCAGTATCTTAGCCAAACTTTTCCGACGATATCGGTTTTCTTGATTACTCCCCACTCGCGGGAATCCGAGGAACGCTCCCGGTTATCTCCGAGGACGACGTAGCCATCTCTAGCCGAAAAAATTTCCCCTTCTCGGATCGTCCGCCGGCCTTCCGTGACGGTTCCTGCCTCAAGGTAGGGCTCCTCCAGTAAGAAACCTTCGGGATGCTCTTGGTTGATAATGAAAACTTTCCCGTTCTGGAGTTTAATCTTCTCTCCGGGGAGGGCAATGATCCGTTTAATAAAATCTAAATTTGGTTGCTCTGGGGATCGAAAAACAATCACGTCTCCCCGTTGAGGGTCTTTTTTTGCGAGGTTGTAGCTGATCATTTCCGTGAGAAGGTATTCGCCGTCGTGAAAGTTTGGTACCATGGAATCTCCTCGGATCTGGTGCGGTCGGACCAAAAAGAGGTAAAGGGCCAAGAAAATTAGGACCGCCATTACGGCAGTTTCGGCAATTTCGAAGAGGAAGGTGGCAAGGCCGCGCAGCAATCTTAAAAGCACTGGGGTATTATAGAATAAAAGAGGTTGGGGAGTTAGCCCAGGGGCAGAGCGCAGGTTCGAATCCGGTTTGCGGGGGTCCGTCGCTCGGTGGTTAGAGCGTTCGTTCGAGTCGCAATGGGGAGTTAGCTCAGCGGTAGAGCACCTCATTCACATTGAGGGGGTCATAGGTTCAAATCCTATACTCCCCACCAATTGCGACTAAAGCTTGAAAAGCTTTTCATCCGAAAGGTCGTCCGTTCAAATCGGACCGGACCCACCAAGATCGAAGCGGGGCGTTTTTTGCCGGAAAGGTCCTTAATCCGAGTCCGGCCGGACTCACCGTAACAAGATGAAGATCCCCTCAAAGCACTTAGAAGAAAATTGTTGGCAACTTGGGGTGGGGGCGCTAGTTCAGGAGGGGCGCGGTCGCACCTGATGTCCTGGAAGAAAATTGCCGCCAATACTCTTTATCAAGTGGTGGGGAAGGGAGTGAGCGTGGCTTCGTCCTTGGTAACGGTCGCCTTGGTCACCCGCGCCCTGGGAGTTTCTCAGTTTGGTGAATACGTCCTAATTACCACTGTACCGTCCTTTTTGTACCTCCTAGCCGATTTTGGTCTGAACGCCGTTTTCCTCCGGCAAGTTGCGGCGGATAACCATCACCTTCAGAAATTTGGCAGTTTGATGGCGTTAAGATCGGGTTTGGCCTTCCTAACCTTTCTTTTGGCTTTGGCGTACGCCTTTCTCTCACCGTACAGTCCGCTGGTGAGGGGAGGAATTGTGCTGGCGGCTACTACGGTTTTTTCTCAAGCGGTTTACACCAGTCTGAACGCTCTTTTTCAACATAATTTGCGCTACGATCTTTCGGTGGCGGCTGGGGTCTTTTCTTCCGTCTTTGCGGTTCTAGTGTTTGTTTGGGGTTTTCTGAGGCATCAAGGTTTGACCTTTTTTGTTTTCGCTTGGACAGCGACCACCTTCGTTTTGGCGCTCTTGGCGCTGGGGTTTTCTTTTCGGCTGGCGGAGAAGCCGAGTTTCCGGGGTGATCCTCGCTTCTCCCGAGCCCTTCTTCTCGCCGCCCTTCCTCTAGGGTTAACTTTGGTGTTCTCCCAAATCAACTGGATGGCAGATGTTTTCCTGCTGCGCGCGTTAGGTTCAGCCGAGGCGGTGGGAATCTACCGATTGGGATATAAAGTTTTTGAAAATGTTCTGCCGATTCCCATTTTTTTTGTAAACGCCCTCTACCCGGTGATGTTAGCGGATTACCGGAAGGGCTTAAGTTTTCTAGTGGATCGGGTGGAAAAGGGCTTGGGATTTTTGGTTTTTTCTGCTGTAGTTTTGGCGGGACTGGGGTTCGGGCTTGCTCCCGCGGTGATTACGATTCTGGGCGGGGCGGAATTCGCTGCCTCTATTAAGGTAATGCAGATTTTAGTGTTATTCTTTCCGATTTTTTTCGCAACCGCGCCTTTCCAGTGGTTTCTCATTGCAGTGGGGAAGGAAAAGACTTTGCCGGTGATTTATGGAGCGGCGGCGGCCTTGAATGTTACTCTCAATTGGTTGCTGATCCCGCGTTTCTCTTACTTTGCTTCGATCGCCGCGACCATTGCGGCCGAGGTTCTGATTTTGCTTCTTCTTCTGATCCAGTTTGCTAAAGTTCGGCGGGGAATCGTTATTCAGTCGCGTAGGTAACCGTTAGTTCTATCTTCTTTTCGTTTCCCGCTCGGTCGGCGGCGACAATTACGATTTTAATTTCTCCGGCGGTAGTGGCCGTAACCGTGGTGCGGAAAGAGCCGTCGGCCAGAACGGGGGCTTGAATCTCATTGACCCGGACGGTGGCTCCCGGTTCGGTTTTTCCCTCCACCCGAATTTGCTTGTTTTCTCCGGTGAACTTCTGGCCGTCTTGGGGGGAAGAGACGGTGATTTCGGGGGGTTTTTTATCAAATGTGATAATTAGCTCGGCGGAACCTTGACTGACATTCCCGGCCCGGTCTTTGGCGTTAGCGGTAAGGGTGTTTTGTCCTTCCTTCGGCAGTAGTACTCCCGCAAATTCAAAAGTCCCTCCGGCTTCGGCGATCGTTTTGGCGGCTTCTACCCCGTTTACAAAAAGAGTTACTTCGGCGGCGGGCTCGGCGAATCCAGAGATATTGACTTCGGCAGTTTTGGTGTAGGAG